>CAYXKM010000229.1:0-23686 GCA_964465665.1 uncultured Woeseiaceae bacterium | reverse complement strand
CGGCCGAAGTCCTGGCGGGAAATCGCGACCTGATCCAGGGCACGGTCAAGTTCATTTTCCAGCCGGCCGAGGAAGGTGCGCCTGCCGGAGAGGAAGGTGGTGCGGACCTGATGATCCAGGAGGGTGTGCTGGACCCGCCGGACGCACCCGAGGCCATCTTCGGCCTGCATGCTTGGCCGGTGCCGGCTGGCACATTGAATTACCGCTCGGGCAGCTTCATGGCCGCTGCGGACGGCTTGCAAATTGTCATCAAAGGTCGGCAGACGCACGGTTCCTCTCCCTGGGCAGGCGTAGACCCGATCATTGTGGCGGCGCAGGTAATGACGGCGCTGCAGGCGATTCCCAGCCGGCAGCTCGACATCACCAGGGGCCCGGCGGTGATCACGATCGGCAGTATTCATGGCGGGGTGCGTGGCAACATCATTCCCGACGAAGTTCGCATGGACGGCACCATCCGCACATTCGACGCCGGCGTCCGGGAAGAGCTGCACGCAAAGCTCCGGAAAACCGTCAACCAGATTGCCGACGCGGCCGGGGCGACAGCCGAGGTCACGATCTCCGGGAACGCGCCGGTCACCGGCAACGACCCGGAGCTTTTACAGAAGATGATGCCATCGCTGCAATGGGCAGCCGGTGCGGAACGGGTGGTCGAACATCGGCTGATTACCGGTGCCGAGGACTACTCGTATTACCAGCAGCGTATTCCGGGCCTGTTCCTGATGCTCGGGATCAACAAGGAAGGCGTTGCAGCAGGTCAGGCCCCGGCCAACCACTCGCCGTTTTTCGATGCCAACGAGGATGCCCTGATGGTGGGGGTCCGCGCACACGTGGGCTTTGTCCTCGACTACCCTGCCTCACGCTAGCAACGAGCCCGGGCGGCTGATTTTACATAAGCACCCGGAACGGCATCATCGGAGCAGGACCCGCGTCACGCATCGATACGCGCAATCGACCTATACTGCGAACCTGTCGAAAAACAGCCAAAGTTTCGACATATCCGGACTACCTGTCGATCGGATCGACCGATAGGGCCAATATGTCGATAAAATACACTTTTTTCGACATATTGGGCCGACCCGTCGATTTCATCGACATATCCGCCGGAAATGTCGACGAAAACGCCCGGGCTCGACCCGTTTGCCCTTGATGCCGACGGCGGATACCGATCGGCCGACACGCCTGGAGGCGCGCCAATGAGCGAATTTGATCCGAACGTCCCGTACAACGACCTGCCGGATCTTCCGCCCCCGACGGAATCGATCGAAAACAAGGACATTCTCAAACGCTGTATCACAGCGCGAGTGGCACTCGCCGAACTCAAGCAGGCCGCGGAGCTGATTCCGAACTCTGCCGTGTTGGTGAATGCGCTGCCGCTGCTCGAGGCGCGGGCGAGCTCCGAAATCGAGAATATCGTCACCACTACGGACAAGTTGTTCGAGTTCGCGGACATCGCGGAAGACAAGGCCGACCCCGCCACCAAGGAAGCGCTGCGTTACCGTACTGCCCTGTTCGAGGGCACGAAAATGGTGCAGCGACGCATGTTGACCACCGATATGGCCATCCAGATATGCAGCACAATCAAGGATATGGAGCTGGATATTCGAGATAATTCGGGAACCAAGCTGAGCAACCGGCGCAGCGGCAAGGTGATTTACACGCCACCGATCGGCCAGAGCCTGATTCAGCAGAAACTGGATAACTGGCAAGCCTTCATGCACGAACGGACCGACATCGATCCGCTGATTCGCATGGCTGTGCAGCACTACCAGTTCGAAGCCATACACCCTTTCACCGATGGCAACGGGCGCACCGGGCGTATCCTGAACATCCTTTTCCTGGTCGAGCAGAAATTGCTGGACTCGCCGATCCTTTACCTGAGTCGCCACATCATCGAACACAAGGCGGACTACTACCGCCTGCTGTATGACGTCACTGCTCATCGCGCCTGGGGGCCGTGGATACAGTTCATGCTGGACGGTGTTGAACAAACCTGTACCTGGACCACCGAGAAAATCAAGGCTATCCGCGAACTGATGCAGCACACCGCACGGTTCGTGCAGGAACAGTTGCCGAAATTTTACTCGTGGGAACTGATCGAGGCGCTCTTCAAACAACCGTACTGCAGGATCCAGAACCTGGTGTCCGCCAACATCGCGCAACGCCAGACCGCGTCCGTGTACTTGAAGCAACTCTGCGAAATCGGCGTTTTGCGCGAGTACAAGTCCGGCCGCGAAACACTGTTCGTGCACCCGAAGTACATCGAACTGCTGACCGGGGAAGAAAACGTCTGGGTTTACTATGCCGGTGTCGAAACCGAAGCGGACAATCGCGACAAAGTGACTGCCCACTAGTCCTGCGACAGCGTCGCGGCAGATCGAGGCGTGGCCGGGGCGGTCCAATGCTGGCAGAATCGCCCGAGGCTCACCGCATGACGCGAAAGGTCCAGCCGTGGTGATCAATCGACATCAGATGTTCACACTCTTCAAGTACTGCGTTTACGCACTGCTTGCTCTGAATGTCTATCTGTTCTTCATGGAAGAATGGACTGCATCGCGACTGCAGTACCCGGACGGTGTGCCCTTCGGCAGCCTGATCGAAGCCTACGCGGCGACGATCGACACTGCGGCCTGGCTGGTACTCATCCTGATGTTCGAAACAGAGACCAGCATCCTCTCGGACGAGCACATTACCCGGCCTGTCGCCTGGTCATTGCACGCGTTGCGGGTGTTCAGTTACTGCTTCATCGTCTATGCGTTCTACGGTTACATCGTCAATATGCAGGTGGTGGGCCAAGTCGAGCTGGTGGCCGGCATTGCCAACCTCTGCGATGCTGTCTCCGGAAACTGGTCCTATGCCGTCACGCTTGATCAGTACGAAATGATCACAGCCGAAAACTGCGCGTCATTTTCCGACGCCGGCCGGTACTACCAGTATTCTGGCATGCCGGTTCTTGCCGACGAGGCCGCAGTTACCGACATTCTTCGCCTCGCCTGGGTGGATGTGATCAATGCCGGCGTATGGCTGCTGGTGGTGTTGAACCTCGAGATCGATGTGCGCCTGCAGGATCATGGAAAACTTGACGGTACGATCCTGAGAATCAGCAATATCAGCAAGTTCTTTATTTACACCGTGCTTTTCGTGGCAGCCGTGTACTGGGGCGTCAAAGGAGACTTCGTCGACTTCTGGGACGCATTCCTGTGGCTGCTGGCATTCGTCCTGATCGAATTGAACGTATTCAACTGGCGGCAGGAAAGCCGCCATGATCTTGCCCTGACCATGGTCGAGCGTTCTGCTGCAACGGAATCGGGCTAGACGGCCCGGGTTGCCACCGCCGGCGACACCATCGACGCGCGACGCGCCGGCCCGAATACGGCCGCCTGGCCGACGATCCAGAGTGCGAGCATAGCCAATGGAATCACGTACCAGGCTATCGGCGTGAGGTTGAACGCCTGCACCATCCAGATATTCAGCGCGATGGCCAGGATCGCACCGCTGATCACGCCGACACTGCTGATGACAAAATTCTCCAGCATGAAATAGCGCAGGATAGCCGGTCGAGTCGCGCCGAGCGCGCGCCGGATGCCGATCTGCTTGCCGCGCCGCGCCACGCTGAAACTTGCCAGGCCGACGATTCCGAGTCCGGTTATCGCGGTGAGTATGGAGACAATGAAAACCAGCAACTTGATCATCGCAGAATCCTCGAGGTAACTCCGCTGCCGGGTGTCCGTCATCGTGGTCATACTGCGAATGATTCTGCCGGTGTTGCTTTCCGCAAGCATTTTTTCGATCTGCGGCATCAATTCGTCCCGGTATCCGGGCTCAGCGCGAATGACGTAGCGAAAACCGGTTTGCAGCCGCTTCATCGGTACCAGCATTGCATTCTCGACCGAGGTCCAGCTTTTCCACGCCGCCTGCATTGTTTCGACTATGCCGATGACGGTGATCGGCAAATCGTTCTCGATGTACACGGTCTTTCCCACGACCTCGGCGGGCGATTCGGGAAACAGTGCCGTCGCCATGGCCTGCGTGATTATGATCTTGTCCGGCCAGCGCGGGCCCTCGCCTTCGGGATCGAACCACATGATCTCGGTGGGCGTGAAGTTCTGCCCCTGGGTCAGGTTGACGCCAAAGGTATCGATGCCGTGTTCGTCGACAAAGTACACGGCGACGCCGGTGCTTTCATTGTCCTCGCCAGGTTCGCGTCGCAGTCCCTGCGACCAGCCGCCTCCCTGCAGCGGTACGGTGTTCGTCATTACAGCATTCGCCACGCCGGGAAACCTGCGCAATGCATCAAGGTCTTCCTCGATGGTTGCTCGGCTGTCGAAGTCCGGCGCAAAACCAATGCTGCTCAGGTAGAAGATGTTGTCTTCATCGACTCCACTCGGTCGCGTCATCAGTCGCGACCGTTCCTGGATGATGGAGATCGCGTTGACCATGATTGCCATGGTCACGGCGATTTGCAGCGCAATCAGCATATAGCTGGTCTTATTGCGTAACATTGCTCGCCAAATCGGACCGGTTTCCATTGTGACCTCCGGGTCTTAAAGTGATTTGAGCTGGCTGGCGGGATGTATCCCGCAGGCCCGCCAGGTCGGGTATAACGCTGCTGCCAGTGCAGACACGACGGCGAGCAGGATTGCCGTCAGGATCATTACCCAGTCGAGGCGCACCAGCCGTTCGACGAATTCGAATTCACCGTACAGCAGCTTTATTCCCTGCAATCCCAGCAAGGTCATGCCAATGCCCGCGATGCCGCCTGCGATCCCGATCAGACCTGCCTCGACGATGTACTGGTTGAACACGGCGCGCCGCGACGCGCCAAGGGCGCGCCGCAATCCGATATCGCCGGACCGGCGCATGATTTTTGCCAGCAGCAGGCCGATGGTGTTCAGCAGGCAGACCACCAGGAACAGCCCGGCAAGGCCGAGCAGTACCTGCACGTCTTTCTCGACCACCTCCCGGTTCTCCATCCACTCCATAACGTCGTACAGGCGATTGTTCATCGGCCGGGGAAAACGCCCGGCGGCTTTCTGCGATTCGACGTAGGCAGCAAGAAAGTCCATATATTCGGCGCGTTCTTCACCGCCGTGCAATTCGACCCACAGCTGCATCCACACGCACTCGGAGCTGATGAATGCCTGCCATCCTGTTTCGTCCGTGGGCTTCCAGCAGTTGGTATTACCCTGGCTGGACAGTTCCTCGGCAATGCTTACGCTGAAGGGAATGTAGACCTCTTCGGCTTCGCCAAAGGACTGGTTGGACACGTCGTAGAACTTCGGCGTCGGCATCCAGGTGTCCATGATCCCGGTGACTCTGTACGTGTCACCGTTCATCACCACGTTTCTACCCACGGAGTTTTCACCGCCGAACAACTGGTCGTTGATGGCCCGTCCGAGAACCACGACATACGCGGTAGCATCATCCGCGGACTTGTCCCATCCACTGCCATAAAGAAACGGCGTGTCGAACATCGGAAAAAAATCTGCGGTGGTACTGCGGCTCGACACCTGGAACGGAAGCTGGTCGACATTTTCGGGCTGGATCACCCTGCCCGTCCGGTAACTCAGCACCTGGCGGCGTGCTTTGCCGGCCTCGAGCAGCGCCCGGCCGTCGGTGTAGGTCAATTGGTCGGGCGGTTCATTCGGCTCTTCCGCTGCTTCGTAGGGATCCCAGCTGTCGATCTGTACGTGATACAGCAGATCGGAACGGTGCGGAATCGGATTGCCGCTCATCACGTAGTCGATATTGACGATGGTCATGCAGGCACCGATGCCGGTGGCAATGGCAGCGACCATGAGCGCACTCAATACCGGGTTCTGGCGGATGCTCAGCAGTCCCAGTTTGGCGTAATAACGAATCATCGCACTCCCCCTCAGGCACTGGCCGCTGCAAGCGGGCGCGTGGATTCATTGTGGCTGACGCGGCCGTCGCGCATACTGATGTTGCGTCGGGCACGTTTCGCGAGATTCTTCTCGTGTGTCACCATTATGATAGTCGTGCCGTTAGCGTTAATTTCTTCCAGCAGCTGCATGACGCTCTCGGCCATCTGCGAATCGAGATTGCCGGTCGGTTCGTCTGCCAGCAGGAACCGCGGCTCGCCGGCAAGCGCGCGAGCGATGGCGACGCGCTGCTGCTGACCGCCAGACAATTGTGACGGCAGGTGATGTGCGCGTGTTCCGAGCCCGATCATGTCGATGACCTTGTCGATGCGTTTTCGCCGTTCCGCAGCCTTGAATCCGCGATACCGCAGGGGTACGTCGATGTTGTCGAATACATCCAGCTCCGGTATCAGGTTGAAGCTCTGGAATATGAAACCGATCTTCTCGTTGCGCAGACGCGAACGCTCACGATCGGCAAGCCGGGTTACGTCCTGCCCGTCCAGTTCGTAAATGCCGTCGCTAAATTCCTCCAGCAATCCCGCGATGTTCAGGAAGGTCGTTTTGCCGGATCCCGACGGACCGGTGACCGAAATGAACTCCCCTTCCTCCACGTCGAACGAAAACTCACGCAATGCGTGCGTCTCGATGGCTTCGGTGCGATAGATCTTCGAAACATTCTTCATGCACAGCATTGCACGGCTCCCGTGGTATCAGTGTTAGTTGGTGATGAGCACCGAGTCGGCGCCCCTGAACTGTTCGATTCCGGAAATGATGACGGCTTCGCCCTCGTCGAGGCCGCTCTCGATCTCAACGGCGGCGAGACTGCGGGCGCCGAGCGCTATCGATCGCTTGAGCGCAAGCCCGTTGCCGTCCAGCACATATGCGATGCGGCCGCCGCCGCTTTCGAGGAACTGGCCACGCTGCAGCATCAGCACTCCGGGGCGCTCCTCCAGCATGATCCGGGTAGTCAGGCGCTGGTTCTGCCGCAGGTTTGGCGCCATGTCCCCGGCAAAACGAATTCGACTGCTGACCTGGTTCTGGATGATCTCCGGTGATATGGCGGTCAGCGTCCCGGGATAGGCGCTGGTGCCGATCATGATTTCGGCTGGCATGCCGATGGCCAGGTCGTCTGCATAACTCTCGGGTATCTGCGCATCGATCTCGAACTGCGTCAGATCCACGACGGACATGACCGGCAGGTCGCGCGATACCGCCGATTTCTGCGCCACCAGCAGGTCGCCGACGATGCCGCTCACCGGCGATGTTATTGCCAGCCGGTCAACCTGCCGTTGCAGTTCCTCGACCCGGAGGCGCTGTCGTTCGAGCGAAAGCTCGCTCGCGCGAATCTCGAAAGTCAGTCTCTCGTCAAATAGATCGGCGTCGGCAACCGCGTGTTCGTGCGCGAGCTCGGCATTGCGCAGCTCGTCCTGGGCTTTCTCGAAATCGATGACCGAGATGACGTTGCGAATATTGGCTTCGTCCGCACGGCGTTTTTCGCGGCGGGCCGCGGTCAGCGCAACCTCGGCGAGATCCGCTGCTTTGCGTTTGTCGAGCGCCAGTTGGCGCGATTCAATGCGCTGCCGCTCGAGTTCGATGGCCTGCTGATCCAGGAGTGCCCGGGCCTGCTGGAACTCGTTGTTGAGTTCCGGGCTGTCGATGATTGCTAGGATCTGGCCGGCCGACACCGATGCGCCGGCCTCGACCAGCAGGGTGATCGATCCCGCCGCACTCGCGTACAGGGTGGGGCTTACGGCCGCGACCACGCGCCCTTGCACGGAGACATCCCGAACCAGGTCGCCGCGGGTTACGGTTGCGATGCGCAACCGGTCCATGGGCACGGTGACGGTGGCATTGGCCCAGCGATCTACCACGGGCGCGATCATCCAGACACCTGCAAGCGCCACGACCAGCGCCGAGCTTGCAATTACGGTCAGGCTGCGACGGCTCCTCTGCTTCAGGACGACGTCCTGAGCCGATGTATCTGCGATTTTCAGTGTCCGCTCCCCTTTGGCCGGATCGGCGTTGCCGGACAGGCGGCCTCGACCCCGTGGCATGTCAAAACCTTAGATGCGCCGCCCTCAAAAACCGTTTGCATTGCCAAAAATCGGAAAAACATCAGCCGGCGATCACGGAACGGTCAGGCTGGGGCTCCCGGTCCTGCACAGAATTTCGGCATGAGATGGGCGAACCGGAGCAGGAACATGAACGATGCGAACACATACCCGGAAATAGAAACCAGCGTAATGGTCCTTGCGGTGCTGTATGCGCTGGCGCTGATCGGCCTGATCGCCTGGCTGGCCTGATCAGCTCGGGATCAGGGCTGTACCGAGAACCTGGGATCCTCTGCAGCGAGGCCGGTGAGCCGGAGGTCGGCGTCGCGTACCGCGAGCGTTACGAGCTGCAGTTGCGGGTCCATGCGCATGAGCCAGGGATGCCAGGCATCGCTCTTGTCCCGGCGGTAGTAGCCTGACACCTCCCAGCCATCGGCGGTCGGATACACGTACACTTTGCCAACCCTGCGATTGGTCTTCAGCGGGTCTACCAGTTCGATCCCGTCCGGCGCGACGACGTAGTTTTGCAGCCACGCCCTGGCCTCGAGGACGGCCGCTTCCTCGCGGGCGCGTTGCAGACGCGGTTGCGGATCCGAGATTCTCTCAAATGCATACAAGGCCAATACCAGGCCGGCGGCGAACGCAAACACCCAGCGCAGGATCCGGTGTCCCCTGGACAACGCCGCCGCCACGTCAGGGTATGCCCAGGATCTTGTGCGTCTGCAGCGACAGTTTCCACTGTGGATGCGCGAGGCAATATTGCATGCACGACGCCGTATTCGCCTCGCGCTTTTCATCGTCGAGCGGCTGCAGAAAAAAGTACCTGAATGGGAGGCTGCCGAAATTGTCGGGCTGTGCTTCGACCTCGCGTTGCGGGTACACCAGTTTCAATTCGTCACCGCGCTTCTGTTTCAACGCAGCATTGGCTTTGGGACTGACGCATATCCAGTCGATGCCCTCGGGTGCGGCTATCGTGCCGTTGGTCTCGATGCCGATTTCGAAGCCCGCGTGGTGCAGCGCTGCAATTGCCGGAGGATCGAGCTGCAGCAGGGGTTCCCCGCCGGTGCACACGACGTAAGGCTTGCCAGCACCGGGGGCCGCCGGCCAATGGTCCCTGACGGCTTTTGCGAGATCGCTCGCCGACTCGAATTTTCCGCCGCCGGGCCCATCGACACCGACGAATTCCGTGTCACAAAAACGGCACACGGCGGATGCCCTGTGTTCCTCGCGCCCCGACCACAGGTTGCAGCCGGCAAAGCGCAGGAACACCGCGGCACGGCCGCTCTGTGCACCTTCGCCCTGCAGGGTGTAATACATTTCCTTGACCGAGTAGGTCATGCCGTCACCAACGGATCGTCGATACCGGCCTCGGCAAACCCTTTTGCACGCAGTACGCATGCCGCACAGTTTCCACAGGGCGGACGCCTGCCGTTGTAACAACTGTGCGACAAACCCAGCGCCTCCAGGGCGCCAAGTGCTACAGCCAGCTCAACGGTTTCCTTCTTCGAACGGTGCATCAATGGAGTGTGTATCCTGAAATCGCGCTCCATGCCCAGCCGCAGGCAGCGTTGTATCGCCTTGATGGTTGCTTCGCGGCAATCCGGATAGCCGCTGTAATCGGTTTGCGCGACACCGGCCACCAGGTGGCGAATGCCGCGCTGCCACGCATACGCTGCCGCGTAAGTGAGAAATACCAGGTTACGCCCCGGTACGAAGGTATTCGGAAGACTCGTCGTAGCGTTTCCGGCCGGGACAGGCACCGACAGGCTGGCATCGGTCAATGAGCTGCCGCCAAGCGCGGCAAAGGTGTCGATCGGCAGGATCGCATTGCCGACACCCGCATGGTCTGCAATGCGCCGCGCCGAATCGAGTTCGATGCGATGCCGCTGGCCGTAGTCGAACGACAGTGTAGTCACCACGGCCCTGCCGAATCGGTCGATTGCCCAGTACAGGCAAGTCGTGGAATCCTGGCCGCCGGACAGCAACACCAGCGCTCTCTGGTCAGCCGGGTTTTTTTCGCAGTCCGTTTTCAAAATCGTTCCAGTCCGGGCGCTTCAGTTCGACCAGGTATTCGCGCGTCAATTCCTCTGACACGAGCCACAGCCGGCTCGCTTGCTCCTGGTCATGCATATGGTTATCGCCGGTCACAGTGACGGCGTTACAGTCTTCGAAATACTGGCCGCTGGTGCTCCCGAGCAACGGGCTGGTCGCGACATGACAAGTCGTGGCCGCACCTTGCGCGAGGTTCTTGCCGGCAACCCGCGTCCAGAGGCCGAATGCGCCACGCGCGATGGCAGACTCGTTTCTCGCAATGCTGGTATCGATCACACCAGGGTGCAGTGAGTTCGAGGTGATGCGCGTGCCTTTCAGCAAGCGCGCCAGCTCCAGCGAGAACAGGATATTGGCGAGCTTGGAATGCGCATAAGCCCTGCCCGTGCTGTAGTTCCGCGCCGCCGCGAGGTCGTCGAATTCGATGCCACCCTCCGGCGCACCCCGGTAAGCGGCACGGCTGCCAACCACGACCACCCGCCCCTGCCATGCAAGGAACAGCCGCTCGAGCAGCCGGTACACGAGTATGAAATGCCCGAGGTGATTCACGACAAAATGCTTCTCTAGTCCGTATACGGTCTGGCGCTCTCCACCACGCATTCCGGCATTGCAGATCAGCATGTCGATTGGCGAATTGAGGGATCGTATTGCGTCGGCGCAGTCGACGATCGAATCGAAATCGGACAGCTCGAGCTGCACCGGCGTCGTCACTCCTCGAACTCGTGAGCATGCTTCCTGTGCCGACTGCAGCGTGCGCCCGGTGCCGATGACGTAGCAACCGCGCCTGGCGAGTACGCGCATGGTTTCGAATCCGATGCCCGAGGTACAACCGGTGACGACCGCAATCTTGCCCTTCAGGTCGATACCCTCGGTCACGTCCTCCGCAGTCGAGTCCTCATCGAAGTCGCTCTGCGGCACACCGGCTGCGGGTATCGTCGCCGCATCGCCGCAGGCAGTCACGGACGGTGCGACGACGGCGCCGGCCGCGATCGACAGAAAACGGCGCCGTGCAATTTTCATTTGAACAGGTCCCGGGCTTTCTTCAAGGCATCGTCATCTGCCGGAGCCGCGGCCTCGGTATCTCCGAACAATGCCGACAATGCCGATTTGGCCTGCTCGGCCTGTCGTGCGCGCTGGATGTCGAACGCATTGGCCGAGGGTTTGAACCAGTCGCAGAAATTGGGTCGCTCTTTCTCCAGCACTTCCTCGGCACCGTCTTCGCGACACTGACGCGGAACATGACGATCGAAGTAAACACACATCCTGCAAACGTGCAGATAATTCTCGCATACCGGACATTCATCCTGGCGGGACAATGGCAATGACAGCCCGGCGAGCGATACACCGCAGCGATAGCAGAAAATCTCCCCGGGCATCCGGCGCCCCCGTTGGCAAACCCCGCGGGATTATAGCCCCTGATTGTGGGTAACCGGGTTCCTCATGGACGGTACGAAGTTATCCATGACGGCTTTCTTCAGCAGATCCGGCGGCAACATGCCCTGCGACAGTACGAAATCGTGAAACGCCTGCTGGTCGAAATCATCCTGCAGCGCGAGTTCTGCCTGTGTGCGAAGCGCCTGCATCCGCGTGTATCCAAAGTAGTATGCGGTGGCCTGCCCCGGCATCCGGTAGGTGTAACGTTCGATCTCGTTTTGCGCCCAGCTTTCTCCGATAACCATGTCCTCCATGATCAGGCGTTTCGCATCCTCCGGCGTGATCCGGCCAAGATTCAGCATCGGATCGAGGAACATGCGTCCGGCGCGCATCAGCCGGTATTGCAGGCTGATCAACTGGCCGTCGAGCGGCATGTACGGCTTGGCAATGGCCTCGGCATACAGGCCCCAGCCTTCGACGTTGGTGCTGTTGAACGCAAATATTGCACGCGCGACCGATACCCCGGCCTCGATCATGCTCGAGAACTGCATTTCATGACCCGGCCGGGCTTCGTGCGCGGTCAGCGTCCAGGCGCCGGACTCGTAGGTGTCGTCGGTTTGCGGCCACGATCCGTCGGCGTTTTGTTGCAGCAAAGGGATGACGAAATACGGGTACTCGCCGGTGTTGCCGATCATCCGCGGCGGATCGAGGTGTGGCGCCGGTTGCGCGGCCGTCTCTGCAGCGGTCCCTATGCGTATGCCCGCGGGGCGGTCCGGCAGCGTGACGATTCGATGTTCTTTTATGATGCTTTCGAGCTTGCCCAGAACCTGCTGATAGTGATCGAGCAGTTTGTCACCGTCAATTGCACCGTCGACTTTGAGCTTGCGTATGACGTCACGATAGTCGCTGGAAGCGTAACCTCTCTCTTTCGCCACCAGCGCACCGATCACGTCCATTTCGTTGCGAATGTCCATGTACCCATGGGTAGCACTCTGGATCAGCTCCTCCGGGGTCGCATCCACGCCCCAGTTTTTGAGCGCGTCCGCATACATCACCGGCGGCAGCCGGAAATCATCGCGTGCTCTCGGCAATATCTCCGCGCGCACCCAGTCGTTGTAGTCGCGCAGCTGGCCGGCAAGGCTCGCATAAGGCTCCTGCCATTCCTGCAGATCGGTACCCGCCAGCAGCTTTTCGATGCCGTCAATGAAGGTCACGCTGCGCTCGAGGTCCTGTTCCACCTGGCCACGGTACGGGCCGATAAGTCCCTCGACGTCGAATCGTTCGCTGCTTCGTGCCTTGGCCAGCTCGATGATCGGTTCGAAGCCTTCCTCGATACCGGCATACCGATTGACGCGCACAATTGCGGCCGGGTATCGATCGCGCGCGACCTGGGGATCGATCAGAGCACGAATACCCTGAAACACCTGCTGACTCACGTTGAAATATGGCAGCATGATTTCGCGATTGAGTTCGGAAGTACGACGGTTGTCGGTGACCGCCTGGATCAGGATCTCCAGGTCCTGGCGTACGAGAGGGTGTTTCTCGGCTGCGAGTCGTGCCTCGAGGTCGACGAGCAGTGCTCTCGAGTCGGCCATCCCGCGTTCGTAAATCCCGGGCCCGAGATCCGTGATGGCCTCATCCAGCCCGTCGATGCCGAGGCTGCCTGCGCCTTCGGGCATGTACTTGGCCATCGACGTCAGCACCACTTGCGAATGTTCGTTGCTGCGGGCGATCCAGTCCGCCTCGGCGGCACTCGCGGTGTTGGCAGTCAGGATTCCTGCAGCGGCAAGGGCCGCAATCCAGCATTTTGCATTCATTTGATTTGCTCCGGATTCGTTGATTCGGATAACGGTTGTCTCTGGAAGATGCCACAGCGACAATTTGGGACGCAGGCGGATCCGGTTTTTTACTGGCGTCGCTTGAAATCGGCACGCGCGGACAGAGGTCCCTGGTCCGGTACATCTTCACGAAGGCGGCGATTATGCACGAATATCCACACCTCTATGCGGTTACGGCGATGACAAAGCCCGACCATGACGTCACGTTGTCGAGCCGCGGGCTGCAATCCCTGCCCTCGGCGCCACCGACGGAATTCGGCGGACCGGGCGACAAGTGGTCGCCGGAAACACTGCTGGTTGCCGCCGTGGCCGACTGTTTCGTGCTGTCGTTTCGTGCCATTGCCACAGCCTCGAAATTCGACTGGCGGTCGTTGCAATGCGCAGTCGAGGGAACGCTGGACCGGCAGGAGAGTGGCACGCAGTTCACCGGCTTCAAGGTGCACGCGACTCTCGATCTGCCGCCCGGTGCGGATGAAGCGCGGGCCCGGCGGTTGCTGGAGAAAGCCGAGCATGTTTGCCTGATCACCAATTCACTGAAAGCAGCCTCGACGCTCACCACGGAGCTGCGCCGGTCAGCGTGAAGAGAACACTTTAGGTATAGAGCATTACTTCTTGTTTTTGAAAACAATCTATTACCAGTATCGGCGCGTTTTCAGGCGTACAGGCTTCTGCCAACTGCTCCTCATCAGCCTGCTGGCTCAGGCCTGCGCGCCTGAGCCAGAACTGCTGAACAGTGAACGGATCGAGGACAGGTTCGGCAGTTACGGTATTCGCATCCTCTACGCTGACGAGCAAAAACGGATCACCAGCCTTTACACCGAGGAGACGGCCGGCGAGGTTTCAAGGACCGTTGCCATTGTCGATTTCATACGGCCGCTCGATGTCCGCCTGGCTGACGAACACAGCCTGGTCGTTGCGGGCGGATCCATCGGTGAAGTGTTCCGCCAGGCCGGCTGGGAAACCCGGAAAAAGACGCTCTTCATCCGTCAAGGTTTTTCCGGAGAATTCAACGTGGAAATTGCCGGGCGCATGCAGCTGGACCCGGCGTTTCCGCTCGCCGTCCACCGTTATCGCTTCGACGTCGTGCGAGGAACGTTGCGAATACCGTACGCGGTCATTACGGAAGTGCATCACCCGGACTACCTGACCGTGCAACAGGTACACGAAATCTACGACTAGCGATCAAGGTGCCGCGTTGTTGGCCCCACCTGCAGTTTGCGACTAAACTGCGCACTCCGTCAGTCTGGACCAAACGACAAAAGGAAAAAGCCATGATGAGGAATTGCAGGGTGGGAGCACTTGCATTGATTTCCCTGCTGCTGGCCTGCGGCACGGCCGCCGCGCAGCAGGCGGCAAGCGATCAGGCCGCGGTCTGGGCAGTGATCGAAGACCAGTGGGAGCGCAACGAACGTGGCGATACCAACTGGATCGACGAATTGCTGAGTGCCGATTTTGTCGGCTGGCCGCGCCAGTCTCCGGCGCCGCAAACCCGGTCATCGGTTCGCATGTGGGACGCATTCACATCCAAGCAGACGGAAACCCTCGAACACGAACTCTTCCCGCTGTCGATAGTCGTGCACGGCGATACGGCGATCGCGCATTACCTGTATACCAATGCCACGCGGGAAAAGAAGGGCGAAGTCAAAATTTCGAACGGCCGTTACACCGATGTGCTGGTCCGCGATGAGGGGCAGTGGAAATTCCTCTCCTGGCACGGCGGCGACGATTCGGAAAGCGACTGACGCCCGGCTACGCCCGCCTCACCCGCGCTCGGCCGGAACCGGCTTCGGCGGCTCGGCGATCAGGACCACGCGTGCGCTGTCCGGCGCCGCCGGCGATTCCAGCGCTCCCGGCAACAACCCGGTAGCCGGCTTTTTGCGCTTGCTCTTCAGGATCAGCAGGTTGCCGGCGATGACCAGGGCGATACCGGCGAATATCGACGGTCGTGGCTGCAGACCTTCGAAAAAGAACGAGATAACGAGCGCCACCACCGGGAACATCACCATCGCGTAGCCGGCACGATGTGCGCCGATGCGACCGAGCAAGGTCAGGTAAGCGCCGAATGCAACGACGGACCCGAATACGCTGAGGTAGAGCAACGACACAAGGTATGACCGCGAGCTGTCGAAATTGAATTCCAGTCCTTGTGCAGCCGCAATGCCGCCGGTCAGGATCGCCCCGTACATCATTCCCCAGGCGTTTGACTGAATGATGGGCAGGCCTTCGCTTTGCGCCTGTTGCGACACCATATTTCCGAGCGATGCGATGTACGCGCCGGCGACACAGATCGCCGTACCGAGAAACGTTGCGTCGGAAAACGACAATTGACCAATCTGCGGCATGAACAGGACGCTGATGCCGACCACGCCGAGCACGGCACCGGCCAGTACCCGCTGGCCTGCGCGTACGCCGAAGAACATCCTTGCATTCAGGATGTTCATCCACAACATGGTCGAGAATGCGATCGCGGACAACGCCGAGGTGATGTATTGCTGAGCGTAATAGGTCATCACGTAGTTCAGGCAGAACAGCAGCAAGCCGAGCAACATGAAACGCCGGTGTGCCAGGAAATCGAAACGCATGTTCAGGCCGCGGAGCAAGCACCAGCCGAACAGGATTGAGGATGCCAGCACATAGCGATAGAACACCGAAACCTCCGGTGCCACGACGCCGAGCTGAAACTCGATTGCAATCCAGGTGGTACCCCAGACTGCAACCGTAACGATATACAACGCCAGATTGCTCATAGTGTGGGCCCGTGCGCCCTGCCTGCTGCAGCGGCCGATCCTGCGCTTGACTGTACCGTCGTATTGAGACTATAACAGTCGCAGTTTAGTAGAAATGCGATATACACAGTTATGCTGGCCGTCGACAAAAGCAGCAGCGACTTTCTCTACCGGCAGGTTATAGACCTGATCGCAGAAAACATCGAGACCGGGACGCTGCGTCCGGGCGACCGCCTGCCCTCATTGCGGCGCATGAGCAAGCGCATTGGCGTCAGCGTACCCACTGTGCGCCAGGCCTATGTCGAACTCGAGCGCCAGCGCCGCGTCGAATCCCGGCCACAATCCGGATTTTACGTGCGCGGAACCAGGCTGAACGACCTCGTGCGTGCCGCACCGAAGTTTCGCCGCAACGCCAAGCCCTCGCCGGTACGCGGACGCAGCCTGATGGACCGGGTATACGACGGACTGTACCAGCCCGACGTGGTACCGCTCGGCATTGCCAATCCCTGCATGGCCAAGCCGGCGGCAAAGGCCTTGCATCGTGCCATGAAAAGAGTCATGGCGCGCGCCGAAGAACGCAGCCTGGTATATGCGCCGACCAACGGTGAGCCGGGACTGCGGCGGCAAATCGCCTACCGGTTGCTCGACACGCAGGGCAGCCGGGTCGAACCGGACGACATCTGCATCACCAACGGTGGACAGGAAGCGCTGCTGCTGGCGCTTCGCGCTGTTGCGCAGAAAGGCGACGTCATCGCGGTGGAATCGCCAACCTATCACGGACTGGTGGAACTGATCGACAGTCTCGGCATGCTCGCGATCGAGGTCGAGACCTGTCCCGAAGAAGGCGTGATGCTGGATGCGCTGGAGAAAACCCTGGACACGCACCCGGTCCGCGTTTGCATGTTTTCCACCACCCTGTGCAATCCGCTCGGCGTATCGATGCCGGAGGAAAAACGCCGGCAGCTGGCAGAGATCATCGACTCTCGCGAGATCGTGCTGATCGAGGACGACGTTTACGGTGAGTTGCTGTTCGACGGGCACCGGCCCAAACCGGTCGAGGTCTATTCGCGTAGCGGCCGTGTCCTGACCTGCGGTTCGTTCTCCAAAACGGCGGCGCCGGGTTATCGCATCGGCTGGCTGCAGAGCGGACGATTCGGGGAAAGTATTCGCCGCCTGAAGCGTGCGTACTCGTGCTCATCCGGCCTGTTGCAGCAACTGACGCTCGCGGAGTTTCTTGCGAGCGGGGATTACGAACGCTACCTGAAGTCGTTGCGCCCGGTACTTGAGACCAATGCCGGACGGATGCGTAGTCTGGTTGCCGAGCATTTTCCTCACGAAACCCGCACCTCGAATCCGGTCGGGGGATCGGTCCTGTGGCTCGAACTGCCCGCCGCCGTCGACTCGGAAAGGCTTTTCGACGAAGCCATCGCGGCCGGTATCAGTATTGCTCCGGGGCCCATATTCTCGCCCTGCCAGCGATACCGGAACTTCTCGCGCTTGAGTTTCGGTCACCAGTGGTCGGACGACATCGACAACGCGGTAGCCTGGCTCGGCAAAAAGGTGCACGACCTCGCCGCCAGATAGCGCACAAGCCCGGGCGTGACGCCCGTCGCCGCCTGGAAACAGCCGCCAAGACGTCCGTTTACGGTTAAGGGCCTGTTCAGGTACCGGCCGCTAGGATTTGCCCACGATCACTGAAAAGCGCCGATTTTGGCGCTGATGGCCAGGAGGCTGTTATGCACAGGCAATCGTGGAATTTCCGGTTTACCGGCTCATTCGCGGCCCTTGCGGCCCTCACCGCTGCGGCTGCAATGCCCGCACTTGCCCAGGTACCGGTCGACGAATACGGCAATCCGCTCGGCAGCACCGCGGAAACCGGTGCAAGCAGCTACAGCGATGCCGGGCAGGTGCCGATACTCAATGACGGCGAGCTTGCCGAACTGGTCGGCCCGGTGGCGCTATATCCCGACGACCTGCTGGCGATTGTCCTGCCTGCCTCGACCTACCCGCTGGAAATCGTGCAGGCCGCCCGATTTCTCGAACAGTACGAGCAGGATTCAACGCTGCAGCCGAACGAAGAGTGGGATGAATCGGTTACGGCGTTGCTCAACTATCCCGAAGTTCTGAGGATGATGAACGACGACATCGACTGGACCTGGAAGCTCGGCGATGCGGTCGTCAATCAGCAGGTCGATGTGATCGCCGCGGTTGAATCCTTCCGCGATCGCGCTTACGCCGCCGGCAACCTGAAGAGCGACAAATACCAGACGGTCTCGCAAGACGACGGCATCATCGAAATCGTTCCCGTGGAGGACGACATCATCTACGTGCCGTACTACGAGCCGGAGCGAGTCGTCGTGCGCCAGGTAACACCGGTCTATTATTATTATCCGCGGCCGTACCCGGTCTATTACTACCCCTACCCTGTCGGCTTCTCGTTCTACAGCGGCAATTTCTGGGGCGTAACAACAGCGTATCGCATCGGATGGCTGAGTGACCATCTGCACGTGCACCACCACAGCTACTGGGGGCATCCGTATTTCGGCCACAGCTATTATGGTCATTATTATCGCCGACCCAGCGTGCAGGTTTACAACACCTGGTATGTGAACAATTCGACCTATTACTCGTCGAATCGATATCGTGACGGTGATTATTGGCGCCCGCGCACGACCAGTCGCGCACGCCCGGCCCATTACACGTCACGCACCCGCAGTTACCGGGACGACGATGTCAGTCGCGGAAGTTCGACGCGAAACTCCGGCAACGCCTATGCCTCGCAGGCATCTGCGAACCGCAATGACCGCGTGGCCACCTCGGGCACGCGCTTGCGCACCGATCAAACATCCGTGCGCGATTCTGCGCGCGAACCCGTGCGCAATTCGTCACGCGAAGTGCGTAGCGACACGATTCGCTTTCGCGAGCGCGATGAAAGTCGTCAGACCGTCCGGGAGCAACCGGCGCGGACAAGCACTCGGGCTTCAACCGAAAGCCGTCAATCCGTCCGGGCGCAGCCGGCGCAGACAACGGCGCGCGCTTCGACCGATACCCGCCGCACGGGCACGTCCGCGCCTGCCAATGGCCGCAGCAGTGATCGCGAAAGTCCTCGCGCCCGGGATACCGTAACCCGCGCGCCGACATCGGCACGCAGCGATAACGCGGTGGTCCGCCAGGCGAACCGCAACGATTCACGCAACGATTCCTCTGTACCGCGACAATCCGGCAGCAGTTCGCGACAGCCGGTGCAGCGCGACAGCAATCCGGTACGAACCGAAGCCCGCACCGAAAGTCGCCAGAATGAGCGCACTGAATCCCGCAGTGAATCGCGCAATGAATCGCGAACCGCCCAGACTACGGCCCGGCAAGGCAACGATGGTGCCAGCGAGCGTGCCAACAATCGTCACCGCGATCGGAACTGAGAGACGGCAACCGCGAGCAGACAGCGGCCGCCGGACAGCGGTCACCGACGTCAGGTCCCCCGGCCGCCTCCCCGGTCAGGCCGGGGGATTTCGAAGAACCGGGCGCTTGTTTTCACTCTTTCATGGCGCCCGGTTCTTCATTTTCCGATGCCGAATTCCGCGAATCCGGGCCGGCAACCGATTCAGGCCGGCCCGAAGACAGACGCCAGGCAATGTAGAACACCGCGCCGGCGGTCGCGAGACCCAGAAATATCAGTATGAGCATGAGCAGGTTCACTGCGCGCAATCATAGCACCCGCGGCATGCTGCGATGGCTCAATCCGTTCGCTCGTTGTCCTTTGGCAGTCGCCCGGCTTTTCGCAGTGCTGCGCGCAGCACAAACTCGATCTGCGCATTAAGGCTGCGCAGTTCATCATTCGCCCAGCGCTGCATGGCATTCAGCGTTTTCTCATCGACTCGCAATGCAAACGGCTTGCGCGCACTCATCGCTCGGATTTCCTCGACACTGGACCTGAAGCCTGCGGACCCGTCAGTACAACGAGCCTGCGTTCAGCACCGGCTGCACACTTTCTTCGCTGCACAGCACTGTCAGCAGATTGCCGACCATCGCGGCTTTGCGTTCTTCATCGAGGTTGACGGTATTGTCGGCCTTCAGTTTCTCGAGTGCCATTTGCACCATGCCGACCGCTCCGGCCACGATCAGACTGCGCGCGGCAATCACGGCACTGGCCTGCTGCCTGCGCAACATCGCGTGAGCGATTTCCTGTGCGTAGGCAAGGTGACTGATGCGCGCTTCAATCACGCTGATGCCGGCTTCCTCGAGTCTCTCCTGGATTTCATCACGCAGTGCGCTGGCAATATCTGCCGAGTGGCTGCGCAGCGCGGTCCCCTCGCCTTCCTGCGGCTCGTACGGATACGAAGTCGACAGATTGCGCAACGCCGATTCGCTCTGGATGTGCACGAATTCCTCGTAGTCATCGACTTCGAATATGGCTTCCGCCGTATCGAATACCTTCCACACCACCACGGCAGCGATCTCGATCGGGCTGCCGTGCGAATCGTTGACTTTGAGTTTTCCGCTCTCGAAATTGCGCACGCGTGTCGACACTTTGGTCTTGGCGTAGAACGGATTGGCCCAGCGCAAGCCGGGTTCCCGCGCAGTCCCAACATAACTGCCAAAGAGCTGCAGCACCTTGGCTTCGTTCGGGTGCACCATGAAAAAGCCGGCCCAGAGAATCAGTATCAGGACCACAAGCAGCAGTGCCGCGACAATGCCCGTGACCGACTGCGCGCGCGCGGCGGCAAAGATCGCATAACCGCTCAGCAACTGCGCCAGTGCCAGCACCACGATCATCACGTAACCGGACGGCACTTTCCTTACCACTTCCCGAGTCATGACCCACTCCTTGCACAGAACAATGATTCAGAATGATATCATTCTGATATTATCGGCCACATTTTGCAAGGCAACAGGGCGAACGTCGCGCCCACGGCCAACACGACCCGGGTTTGATTGGATTATGTCTAATTGACGATGGACTGGTTAAAGATGCGCTCAGGGGCAGTCGGGTTCGCTCTCGAGCAAGCGTTTCTCGTCCTCGGTTGGGGTCATGCCGTTGTCGCCGCCGCTGTCGAACAGCACCAGCCATTGACCGTCGCCGGATTTGCGCCAGGTCGAAATGAAGTGACCCCAGGACTCGATGCGCTCCCCGTCCGCGCCGGTACGCAGGGAGCGATACGGCCCCCGGCTCAACGCGAGGCGGCCATCGGCGGAAATTTCTGTGACGGCCGGACGCCAGCGTATCGCCGGACCCTCCGGGGCGAAGAAATCAGCCCACGCCGTCGCAATGTCCGCTTTGCCGCGGGCGACCGTGGCACTGGCGAATCGCGCATCCGGATCGACGAAGGCAAGGAACCTGACCAGGTCCCGATCCTCGGCCGCCCGGCTGAACGCGGTTTCGGCACAGATCATTTCCTGCCGCAGGAGCGACAAGTCGGCCAGAGCCAACAAGGGCAGGCACGGACCAAGCAGTACCGCCAGTGTTCGAGTCAGGAATTGTAACTGCATGGATTCAGCTCCTCGGATTTCGGCGCGACCGACCACGGCGGCTCCGGATTTTCGTAGCGGTCTGTGTCCTTTCGACGGCCCGGCTGGTGAGTCTGTCGTGCACGTCCACTGTGCATTGTGGCCCGGTGCAGGGCCGCGGTACCGTTCCGGGTCACACTGACCGGAGAGATACCGTGGACCAGAATAGCGCTGACGACACGCCGCGAGTCATCGAAAGATCGCTGGACCCGGATAACTGGGACGAGTTCCGCGCGCTGGGCCATCGCGCCTTCGACGACATGGTCGACTACCTGCAGACCATACGCGACCGGCCCGTGTGGCAAGCGCTGCCGGAATCGGCGCAAAGCCTTTTTGCCATGCCGCTGCCGGTATACGGATCCGGGCCAGCGACCGTGTATGACAGGGTGCGCGACGACATCCTGCCCTACCCGACCGGCAACATACACCCGCGTTTCTGGAGTTGGGTCGGCGGCACCGGTACAGCAACGCAACTGATCGCCGACATGGTGATCTCGACCATGAACTCCGCTGGACTCGGATTCGACGAGGTGGCCTCGACACACGTGGAATTGCAGTTGCTCGGCTGGCTCAAGGAGATGCTCGGCTACCCGGCCGGGGCCAGCGGTTTGCTCGTGAGCGGCGGTTCCATGGCCAACCTGGTAGGCATGGCGGTGGCGCGAAATCAGATGGCCGTGACTGACGTACGAAAACACGGCGTCTGTAACAGCGGGGAACCGAAGCCCAGGTTCTACGCCTCCTCCGAAACTCATTCGTCGGTACGCAAAGCCGTCGAACTGCTCGGCCTCGGAAACGATTCGCTGCATACGATCCCCGTGTGCGACGATTTCACCATCGATACTGCGGCACTCCGGGACGCCATCAACGCGGATCGGCATCAGGGCTACCGACCGGCCTGCATCGTTGCGAACGTAGGTACGGTGAACACCGGTGCCATCGACCCGCTGCCGGCACTTGCCGACATCGCGTCATCGGAGCGGCTCTGGCTGCATGCCGATGCGGCCTTCGGAGCATTTGCGCGCCTCTCGCCGCGGTACCAGACACTGGTCGAGGGTCTCGAACGTGCCGACTCTCTCGCATTCGACCTGCACAAATGGCTTTACGTGCAATATGACTGCGGCTGTGTCCTGGTCAGGGACAGCGATGCGCACCGCAATGCTTTCTCGGTGCTGCCATCGTACCTTCGCAGCCTCGACCGCGGGCTGGCCTCCGGCCCTCTCAATTTCTCCGAATACGGAGTTCAACTTTCACGATCGTTCAAAGCGCTGCGGGCCTGGATGGGCCTGAAAAGCGAGGGCGTGCAGCGGTACGCAGAACAGATTGAGCAAAACATCCGGCAAGCAAGCTATCTCACCGGGCTGGTAATGCAGCATCCGGATCTCGAACTGCTTTCACCGACCTCCCTGAACATCGTGAACTTTCGTTATGCCGCCGCTGGCCTCAATGCCGAAGCGCTGAACGAACTGAACGCAGAAATTCTGATGATCTTGCAGGAACGCGGCATTGCAGCGCCGTCGTCGACACTGCTGAACGGGCGATTCTCACTACGTGTGGCAATCTGCAATCACCGCAGCCGCCGCGAGGATTTCGACCTCCTCGTCGGCAGCGTCGTGGAAATTGCTCGCGAGTTGTGCGGGACGGACTCTAGTCGCTGAACGATTCCGCCAGAAAAGTCTTCAATTCGGTCCAGCTCGCGTGATCCGCGGCTTCGTCGTAACGCAACGGCATGTCGAACTGCTCGCCGATTTCGGTTGCGCCGGGCCGCGTAAAACTGTGCACGGCACCCGGGTACGCGATAAACGTGAGGTCGGCCCCTGCGGCCTGCATTTCCGCTTTGAATGCATCGACCTCCGCCTGGGGCACGAACGGGTCGTCGGCGCCGTGGGCGACCAGGACCCGCGCTTTGACAGCACCTGGTGCGGCCGGCGATGACGTGCCGAGGCTGCCGTGAAAACTGGCGACAGCGTCGAGATCGAGGCTGCTACGCGCCATGTGCAGGACCACGGCTCCGCCGAAGCAATAACCGATCGCCGCGATCTTCTGCGCATCTGTCATGGCATGTTCCTGTAACAGATTGTGCGCGGCCATGAATCGATCCATGCCTGCCTGCATGTTGTTGAAAACTTCCATGGCGAATTTCTGGGCATCGTCCGGATGCGTGGCCTGCTTGCCGTCGCCGTACATGTCGAGGGCAAAAGCCGTGTAGCCCATTTCCGCCAGCATCCTTGCGCGATCACGAACGTAGTCGTTGTGACCCCACCACT
>CAYXKM010000228.1:0-18491 GCA_964465665.1 uncultured Woeseiaceae bacterium | reverse complement strand
CAGGTCGTCCGCCGCATCCGCATCGCGGGTGAGCTTGCGCAGGAAATTTCGCACGTGCGACTGGTGACGGCGAACGAGTTCGCCGAACGCCGCTGCATCCTGCTCCGCGACGACTCTCGCGATGAGATACGTGTCGTCCATCGGGGCCGTGTCTGTCTCAGGCCTGCCCGGTCCGGCTTCCGTACCGCCACATGATGATGTAGGCAATGCCTATGGAAAACGGGAAAGCGGCGCCCGCAAGGCAACCCTGCAACGCATTGCCGGTGGGGTCCGGTACCGCGAAACCGCACAGGGCCAGTCCGACACCCAGCGACAGCCAGATCAGGCCACTACGCAGATCCTTGTTCTTTGGCGGCTCCGGCTCGCTGATGCTCTTCATCAGCTCCGGCGTCAGTTCGGCGCCTTTCTCCAGCGCAAGACGCAAGGTCTGCTGCTTGTCGGCATGATTGCGGTGCCGATAGGAGACGACCAGCCAAATAATCAGCGCGATCGTGCCAAAAAGAACTATTGGAATGAGGATGTCTTCTAACCCTTCCATTTGCTTGACTCCATTGGTTCAGCGGGCCGAAACCGGCCCTGTTAGCCATCAGATGCGTCCCGCAGGAGCATTGGATGCAAAATCTAACATAGGTTTTTCTCTATAATAATCAATAAATTATAATCCGTGACCTGCGGCGGGACGGGCAATGCGGTGGCTTTGGCAACCCTGATGATCGTCAGGTGTTTTTCTGATGCCAGTCTGTAAGCAACCGTGCTTCAGTGTCCGCGGCAAGCCCGGCCTTCATACTCTTTTGGCGCTCTTCCGCCAGGGTCTTCCACCAGCTCACCGTATCGCGCGTGGTCTCGCGCGGCGGCCGGATCTTAAGGCCATGGGCATAAGCGCGCTCGCCGCTGACGCTGGCCACGTTCCTGGTTTCACCCTCCGGGGACGACCAGATGGGAATGGCACCGCCGTCCTCGAGCTTGTTATCCGCGATGAAGCTGCTGCTCACCCAGACCGGTGTCATCTCGGCAGCCGTGACTGCAACACTGTCGTTCAGCAGGTCGCCCATCGTGTACGACGCAACCGGCGTGACGGTGTTGTAGACGCCCGTGATCTTCTGTTCGACGCAGTCGACGACGAAATTCGCGAGGTCCCTGACGTCGATGATCTGGATCGGGTCGGCGGGCGTTCCGGGCCAGAGCATCTCGCCGCCTCGCATCGTGCGCACCGGCCAATAGGTAAAACGGTCGGTCCGGTCACCGGGCCCGCAGATATAAGTCGGCCTGAGTATGGTCAGGCGATCATCGCCGATCTCCGCGCGGGCACGACTTTCGCAAAGCGCTTTCAGCGGACCATAGGTCTCGTTGGTTACTTCCTCGACGGATACATCGGGCATGGTTCCGAGTGGCGAGTTTTCGTCATTCGCAATGGCAAAACTCTCGTACACGGAAATGGTCGAGATATACAGGTAGTGCGCGATTGAAGGAGCCAGCAGGCGCGCGGAATCGGCAACGTGGCGCGGCACATAGCCGGAATTGTCGATCACCGCATCCCACTTTTTCCCTTTGAGCACATCGAGACCGCCGTCGCGATCGCCGAGCAGCGTTTCGAGATCCGGGAACAGGTCCTCGTTGGTACGACCTCGATTGAACAGCGATACCTGGTGCCCGCGGCGCAGGAATTCGCTCACCATGTGGGGACCGATATAACCGGTGCCGCCGAGCATCAGGATACGAAGTGAACCTGGGGACTTCGATTCCGCCGCAACCGCGCCTGACATGCCTGCAATGCCCGGCAACGTCCCGCTCGCTGCAATTGCACCGCCGACAAGTCCGGCCCTGATAATCTGTCTTCTTGTTTTATTCACTGCCCGACCCGGATGTAAGAATGGAGTTTCGGCAGTCTATGCGACAGCACACCGGTACGCCAATAACCAGACGCGGTGGCAAAAATCACGCCGGGATCAAAGGTTCGGGTCGCCTGCAATGCAGGCTCCTACAGGAACGTTTTAGAACGGCGACACAGCAGTGCTCATCGGCCGGTGGCGTGCCATATGCCCTTCGCGCGAGTTTGGGTTTTCGAGCAAGAAGGGCATGCGGTACGACGCCGGCACAGCGAGTTTGCTAATACGTCCGGCGGCCAGGCGTACTACCGATACCGGGCCATGACTTTGGCCAGCGTTTCACTGCCCGGATTCAGTTCCTCGTAAGGTATGGATGCCAGCGGCCTGTCGACCGTGCCTGACAACTCATGCATGTCGGCAGATTCCTCGTCGATGTAAAGCAATCCGGTAATGATTTCGCCTCTCCTGACACTGTCCCTGAGAAACGAGAACGCTGCCGCGCGGCTGGTCGGGTCGTAGTCGCGGTCGACCTTGCGGAAAATGATCTTGCTGCCGTCGTGCAACTCCACCGGCATTGCTTCGCCTTCGTCGTAGGCTGCCTTGATCTCTGCCGCCGGCGGCACGAAGTCCGTGTCGATGACGTGGTGATAAAACTGGCGCGTATGTGCATAGCTCTTGGTCGAGCCTTCGTGGTCGTTGAAGGTCACGCAGGGGCTGATCACGTCCAGCAGCGAAAAGCCCTTGTGTGCCAGCGCGCCCTTGATCAGCGGCACCAGTTGCTGCTTGTCGCCGGAAAAACCGCGCGCAATGTAGGTTGCGCCGAGACCGATCGCGGTGCTCACCGGGTCGATCGGCATCTGCTTGTTCGGCGGGCCCTTTTTGGCGCGGGAACCGATGTCGGCCGAGGCCGAGTATTGGCCCTTGGTTAGGCCATAAACACCATTATTTTCAATAATATAACACATGTTCAGGTTACGCCTGATGATGTGCGCGAATTGCCCCATGCCGATGGACAGCGAATCGCCGTCACCGGATACGCCGATGTAGGTCAGTTCGTGATTGGCAGCGTTCGCGCCGGTGGTCACCGAGGGCATGCGGCCGTGCACCGAGTTGAAACCGTGCGACTGGCTGACGAAATAAGCGGGCGTTTTCGAGGAACAGCCGATGCCGCTCATTTTCGCAAGACGGTGCGGCTCGAGGCTGAGTTCGAAGACCGCCTGGATCAGCGCCGCAGTAATCGAATCGTGGCCGCAGTCGGCGCACAGCGTCGACACAACACCTTCGTAATCGCGCACCGTCAGTCCGAGCTCGTTGCGGGCAATTTTCGGATGCGTGACTTTCGGTTTGGCTATGTAACTCATGTATTTCCTCGAATTTATTCCTGGAATACCAGGCTCATGCGGCCTGGCCCTTGGCCAGCTCCGAAAGCACGCGTTTCATCACAAACCCGGCGCTGATCGGCATGCCGTTGTAGTGCAACATCGGGATCAGCTTGGCCGGATCGATTTCGAGATCCAGCGTCAGCAGCGAACGCAACTGGGCATCGCGGTTCTGCTCGACGACGTATACATGATCGTGCTTGTCGATGAAATCGCGCACCGCATCGGAAAACGGAAACGCCTTGACGCGACAGTAATTCAGCCCGATGTTCTTTTCCTTGAGACGCACCAGCGCTTCATTTACCGCGCCGTCGCAACTGCCGAGCGACACGATGGCGTTGCGGTTGAACTTGGAAAAGCGTATCTCCGGGGCCGGCACCAGTTTTCGCGCGGTTTGCCATTTGATCAACAGGCGGTCCACGACTTCCTGGTACTCGGCCGAGTCTTCGGTATAGCCGCCGTATTTCGAGTGACCCGAACCGCGCGTGAAATAGGATCCTTTCGGATGCACGCCGGGGAGCGTGCGGTACGGTATGCCGTCGCCGTCGGTATCCATGTAGCGATAAAACTTCTGCATGGACTCGAGCTCTTCGGCACCGAGCACTTTGCCGCGGTCCGGCACGTAGCTCTCGTCCCATTGCAGCTCCGGACACATCCAGTCATTCATGCCGATGTCGAGATCGGACAGGACCATGACCGGCGTCTGCAGCCGGTCGGCAAGGTCGAATGCATCCACGGCGCTGTAGAAACACTCCTCCGGCGTTGCCGGAAACAGCAGCA
Source organism: uncultured Woeseiaceae bacterium (assembly GCA_964465665.1). GTDB lineage: Bacteria > Pseudomonadota > Gammaproteobacteria > Steroidobacterales > Woeseiaceae > JAKEGN01. The sequence continues at coordinate 14,506 of CAYXKM010000228.1, read as the reverse complement.
CGTGCCGCGTATCGCCATGCGACGCATACGCGCAGGCGATGAGATCACACTGTTGCGTCCGGGTCGGCATGCCGGTCGAGGGCCCGGTACGCTGCACGTCGAAAATGACAGCGGGCAACTCGGCGTAGTAAGCGTAACCGAGAAACTCGGTCATGAGCGAAATGCCCGGACCGCTGGTCGGGGTGAATGCTCGCGCACCGTTCCAGGTAGCGCCGAGCACGACGCCGATAGCTGCAAGCTCGTCTTCCGCCTGCACGATGCAGAATTTCTTCTTGTCCGTCCCTTCTTCCATGCGGTACTGCTTGCAAAACGCCTTGTACGCATCCATGAGTGAGGTCGATGGCGTAATCGGATACCACGCACCGACTGTCGCACCGGCGTACACGCAGCCGAGCCCGGCGGCGGTGTTGCCGTCGATCACGATATGGCCCCGTGTCTTGTCCATAGCCTTGACCGTTACCGGCAGCGGACAGGGAAAGTTTTCTTTCGCGTATTCGTAGCCGAGACGAATGGCATCCTGGTTCTGCTTGACCAGGTGCTTCTTCTTCGCGAAGGTCTCTTCCAGCAGCCCGCTTATGATGTCGAGATCGATATCGAGCAACGCCGCGACTACGCCGACGTAGGCGATGTTCTTCATCAGGATTCTTTCGCGTGCCCCGTCGAAGTGTTCGTTGCACAGGCGCGACAACGGTACGCCGAACACGGTGACATCGTCCCGCGACAGCAGCCGGCTCCGCGGCCAGGTGGAGTCGTACACCAGCCAGCCGCCGCTCGCGACCTCTGCGAGGTCCTTCGCATAGGTCTGTGCGTTCATCGCCACCATGATGTCGACGCGATCGGATCGCGCCTGGAAACCCTCGCCCGTAACCCGCACTTCGTACCAGGTGGGCAGGCCCTGGATGTTGGACGGAAAATAATTCTTGCCGACGACCGGAATTCCCATACGGAATATCGATTTCATCAACAGCCCGTTGGCACTGGCCGAGCCGGTACCGTTGACGGTTCCGATCTTGATTACGACATCGTTGACTCTGGACACGAACAACTTACCTCAGCGAAAACCCGCAGCAGACGCTGCACTAAACGCGGATGAAACCGGCACGCCCCGACCGCAAGATCCCGGCTAAGCCGCAGTCGCCCTCCGCCGTCCTGGCGCAGGCAGCGACTCGTCCCGGGCATATGGGATGAGGACGGTCGACTTCTGCATGTCCCAGGCGCCGGTCGGGCAGCGTTCGGCACACAGACTGCAGTGCACGCAGAGGTCCTCGTCCTTGACCATGACCCGGCCGGTCGGCGGCAGCGGCTCCGAAACGAAAAACGGCTGCGTCAGGTTCTCGGCCGGTGCCGACAACCTCGTGCGCAGTTCATGCTCTTCGCCGTTTGCCGTCATCGTCAGGCAATTCACCGGGCAGATATCGATGCAGGCGTCGCATTCGATGCACAGCTTGGCGGTAAACACGGTCTGGATATCGCAATTGAGACAACGTTCGACTTCCTGGACCGTCTGCTCCAGGGTAAAACCCAGCTCCACTTCGATATTCAGTTTCTTGAATCGTTCCCTGAGATCGACATGCGGCATCAGGCGGCGTTCAACCGGATCATAATTGTTCGAAAAACTCCACTCGTGCATGCCCATCTTCTGGCTGGCGAGGTTCAGACCTCGCGGCAGCCGCTCTTGTATGTCCAGCGAGTGACAGTAGCGGTGCATCGAAATGGCCGCTTCATGCCCGTGGGCGACCGCCCAGATGATGTTTTTCGGTCCGAAGGCCGAATCGCCGCCGAAGAATACGCCCTCGCGTGCCGACATCATCGTTTTCTCGTCGACGATCGGGCAGTCCCAGTCGTTGAACTCTATACCGATATCTCTCTCTATCCAGGGGAACGCGTTGTCCTGGCCTATGGCAAGGATCACATCGTCACAGGGGATCATCACCTCGCCCACCGGTGTGCCGCGGTCGATCTGGCCCTTGTCGTCGATCTTGTATTCCATTTTGTCGAACATCATGCCGACCAGCTTGCCTTTCTCGAGCACGAAGTGCTTCGGTGCGTGATTGACGATGATCTCGACATTTTCTTCTTCGGCGTCTTCGAGCTCCCAGGTCGAGGCTTTGAAATATCCACGCGGCTTTCGCGCCATGACCTTGACCTGCTTCGCGCCGAGCCGGAGCGACGTGCGGCAGCAATCCATCGCCGTATTGCCGACGCCGATGATCAGAACTTTCTCGCCGATCGATTCGATATGTTCGAAGGCGACGGACTCCAGCCATTCGATCCCGATGTGCACGTTTTGCGTGTCGAAACGTCCGGGAAGTATGAGTTCCTTGCCGCGTGGCGCGCCGGTACCGACGAACACCGCGTCGAACTGACCTCCGTCGAGCAGCTCTTTCAGGCTCTCGATACGATGATTGAGATACAGGTCTGCGCCCATGTCGACAATGTATGAAATTTCCTCGTCCAGAACCTTGGGCGGCAGGCGAAAGCGCGGGATATTGGTCCGCATAAGCCCGCCCGTGGTTTCCAGAGCTTCGAATATCGTGACTTCGTAACCAAGCGGCAGCAGGTCATTGGCCACAGTGAGCGATGCACAGCCGGCGCCGATCAGGGCCACTTTTTTGCCGTTCTTCTTTTTCGGCGCTTTCGGCAACCGGTCGCGGATATCGTCCCGGTGATCGGCGGCTACGCGTTTCAACCGGCAGATCGCCACCGGCTTGTCTTCGACACGACCGCGGCGGCAGGCTGGTTCGCAGGGACGATCGCAAACGCGACCGAGAATGCCGGGAAATACGTTCGATTCCCGGTTCAGCATGTAAGCGTCCGAGAATCGGCCCTGGGCAATCATCCGGATGTAATTCGGCACATCGGTATGAGCAGGACAGGCCCACTGGCAATCGACGACTTTGTGGAAGTAATCCGGGTTAGCGGTGTCAGTTGGCTTCATTCAAGGGCAGAAAGCGGGCGCGAGCACGCAGTATTCCGATAGGGCCAGAGGGAGAAGGCAATTGCGATTAGCATAACGGGGTCTGCCGGAAAGTAAACAGTTTTAAACGACCTTTCCGCCGGCCATCCGGCGCGCCCGATTGTCGCCGAAACCCGACTCCCGAGCCGATGAAACCCCACGGAAAATTGCAGGTATCGCTCAGCGGGCCCGCGTGAATTCCAGTTTGCGTCCGGCAATTTGCCCGGTCAGCGATCCGCCGCTGTATGCGATCTCGCCGTTCACGATGGTGGTATCGATACTGCTGGAAAATGTATGCCCCTCGAACGGCGACCAGTGGCATTTCGCCAGCAGATTTGTCGAATTGACGTTGTAAGGTGCGTTCGGGTCCAGCAATACAAGATCGGCAAAGTAGCCTTCGCGCACATAACCGCGTTCGGCGATGCCGAAGATGTCTGCGACCGCGTGGCTGGTCTTCTCGACGACTAATTCGGGCGTCAGCTCTTCCCGGGCAACAAGATCGAAAAGGGTCTGCAGCGCATGTTGCACCAGCGGCAGCCCGGCGGGCGCTTTGAAATAGCTTTTCTTTTTTTCGCTGGAGGTGTGCGGTGCGTGGTCGGTGGCAATCACGTCGATACGGCCGTCGTTGACCGCCTTGATCAGCGCCTGCCGGTCCTGCGCGGTCTTGATGGCCGGGTTGCATTTGATACGCGCGCCGAGATCCGTGTACCGGCCCTCATCGAACCACAGATGGTGCACGCAGACTTCGGCCGTGATGCGTTTGTCGTTGCGGTGCGCGCGTGAAAACAATGCCATCTCGATGGCCGTCGTCAGGTGCAGCACGTGCAGAAGCGAGCCGTGGCGGCGCGCAAGATCCGTGGCAAGACTGGAGGAAGCGAGGCAAGCCTGCGCGGAGCGAATGCGCGGATGTTCCGATATCGGCACGTTTTCACCGAATTCCGCTTTCGCTCGCGCCTCGTTGTCACGAATCGTCGGCGTATGCTCGCAATGGGTCAACACGATCACCGGCGCGTCGGCGAACAACTGCTCCAGCACTTCCGGGCTGTCGACCAGCATGTCGCCGGTGGATGCGCCCATGAATGCCTTGATGCCGGCGGCTTCCCCCACCTGCAGCGCCCGGATTTCATCGATGTTGCGATTGGTCGCACCGAGGTAAAAACCGTAGTTGGCCGAACAGCGGCCTTCGGCAATCCGGTACTTGTCGGCGAGTGCTGCACGCGTCGTGGTCTGCGGATTGACGTTCGGCATGTCCATGAAGCTGGTCACGCCGCCGGATGCGGCTGCCGCCGATTCGGTGGCGAGATCGCCCTTGTTGGTCAGGCCGGGTTCGCGAAAATGCACCTGGTCGTCGATCATTCCCGGCAACAGGTACTTGCCTGCCGCATCAATTACGCTGGCATTCTCCGGCGCACTGATGCGCGCCGCGATTTTTTCGATCCTGTCGCCGGCAATGAGGACATCCACTTCGCGGATTTCGCCTTCATTGACCAGTCGCGCGTTACTGATCAGCCGCTTCGTCAATGCTGGCGCCCCTGGCGGGTCGCAAACGTATCCGTTGCCATGACCAGTTCATGCACGTTGCCCGGTTCGAACGCCGAATGGCCGGCATCCGGCACGATGCGAAGTACCGCCTCCGGCCAGGCTTTCGACAACGTCCACGCCGAGCTGGCCGGGCACAGCACGTCGTAACGGCCGTGCACGATCACTGCCGGGATGCTGCGAACCTTGCCGATATCGTGCAACAACTGTCGTTCCTGCAGGAAACCCTTGTTGATGAAATAGTGCGTCTCGATCCTGGCCATCGCCAACGCAACGTTATCGGCAGTGAACGAATCTGCCAGGGCCCGATCCGGAAGCAGTGTCAACGTCGAGCCCTCCCACAATGACCACGCTTTCGCGGAGTCGAGACGCAGTTTCGCATCGCTGCCGGTGACTCGCTTGTGATAGGCCTGCAACAGGTCATGGCGTTCCGATCGCGGTATCGGTTTGATGAACTCCTGCCACAAATCGGGAAAGATTTCGCTGGTACCGAAGCGGTACAGCCAGTCCAGTTCGGACTGCTGCATCAGAAAGATGCCGCGCAGCACCAGTTCGCTGACCCTTTTCGGGTGTTTTTCGGCATACGCCAGCGCCAGCGTGCTGCCCCAGGAGCCGCCGAATACCTGCCATTGATCGACCTGCAACGCCGCCCTGAGGATCTCGATATCGTCTACGAGGTGCCAGGTTGTATTCGCTTCGAGACTCGCATGCGGCGTGCTACGCCCGCTGCCGCGCTGGTCGAACAGCACGATGCGGTAGACATCCGGATTGAAGAACCGCCGCATGTTGGCATTGCAGCCGCCGCCGGGCCCGCCGTGCAGGAACACCACCGGTTTGCCGTGCGGACTGCCGCACTCTTCGTAATACAGGCGATGGCCGTCGCCCACATCGAGCATGCCGGTCCGGACCGGTTCGATCGGCGGATAAAGGGTTCTTCGTGTTGTGTGTTCATGCATGGAGGGCATTATGAAAGTCTCATGTTCGGAAAGCCATGGATATTGAACCTTGTCGGATGTCCCCGGTCTTTAGGCTAAACTCCACTCGTAACTCTGCTCTGAAGAGACCAATAATGAACATACGCCGTCTGAAAGTCTGCTCGATTGCCGTTTGTATTCTGCTGACCGGTAACACCTATGCGAGCGATGTCAATATTACCTTCACGGAATACACGTTGGACAATGGACTGCGCCTGATCGTGCACCAGGATCGCAAAGCGCCGATCGTCGCAGTCAATCTCTGGTATCACGTCGGTTCCAAGAACGAAAAAGCCGGCAAAACAGGTTTTGCTCATCTGTTCGAGCACCTGATGTTCAACGGCAGCGAGAACTACAACGACGAATATTTCGGCCCGTTCGAAAAGGTCGGCGCCACCAACATGAACGGCACGACTAATTTCGATCGCACCAACTATTTTGCGAACGTGCCGAATACGGCCCTCGATATGGCCCTGTGGATGGAGTCCGATCGCATGGGCCACCTGCTCGGTGCCGTTTCGCAGGATCGGCTCGACGAGCAACGCGGGGTTGTACAGAACGAAAAACGCCAGGGAGAAGATCAACCTTACGGACTCGTGTTCAATCACATCGTCGCGAACCTGTTTCCGGCCGGCCACCCGTATTCGTGGCTGCCGATCGGCTCGATGGAGGATCTCGACGCTGCCAGCGTCGAGGATGTTCACGAGTGGTTCAAGAACTATTACGGACCCAACAACGCAGTGCTCGTGATCGCCGGCGATATCGAACCGGAACAGGCACTGGCCAAGGTCAAACAGTATTTCGGCGACATTCCCCCCGGCCCGCCGATTGCCAAGTACCAGTCCTGGGAATTTCGCCTCGATCGCGACAAACGCCAGGTGATGCAGGACCGCGTGCCACAAGCCAGGATTTACAAGGTTTGGGGCGCACCGCAGTTTGTGTCGGAGGATGCGGATCTCCTGCAACTGGCCGATGCCGTTCTGACTTCGGGCAAGAACTCGCGCCTGTACAAAAGGCTGGTATACACGGATCAGATAGCGACCGACGTCGGCTCATGGCAGTTCGCCGGCGAAATCGGCGGGTTGTATCTGTTGCAGGCATCTGCGCAGCCGGGCGGCGACCTTGCCAGGGTCGAAGCAGTGCTGAATGAAGAATTGCAGCGCTTTCTCGACTCGGGACTGACCCAGGATGAACTCGACCGGGTCAAGGCACAGATGAAATCCGGCTTCGTTCGCGGCATCGAACAGGTCGGTGGATTCGGCGGCAAATCGGACATCCTTGCCGAGAACGCTGTTTACGCCGGCAACCCCGGTTTCTACCGCACCTCGCTCGAGCGTTTCGAGGCGGCGACGCCGCTGACGGTGATCGGCGCCGCGCGCCGGTGGCTGGGCGCCGGCGCCTACCACCTCGAAGTGCACCCGTTTCCCGAGTTGACGGCGAGCGGAGCAGGTGTCGACAGGTCGGCGGTGCCGGAGACGACGACGTTTCCGGACGTGTCATTCACGCCGTTCGAACGCGGAAATCTCAAGAACGGCATGGAAGTCATAGTCGCCACGCGCGATGCCATCCCTGCCGTCAACATCAGCATGCAACTCGATGCCGGCTTTGCGGCTGATCAGTTCGCCGAGCCGGGTACTTCCAGCCTCGCCATGGCTATGCTCGATGAGGGAACGCGGAAACGCACCTCACTGCAAATCAGCGATGAACTCGACAGGCTCGGCGCAGCGATCGGCACCGGCTCGGGTATCGACTCGTCGCGTGTCACCCTGAGTGCGCTGACCGAGAACCTGGATGCGTCGCTCGCAATATACGCTGACGTGATCCTGAATCCCTCGTTTCCGGAACAAGATCTTGAGCGCCTTCGCAAGGCCTCGCTTGCACAGATCAAACAGGAAAAGACCCGACCCGTCGGCCTGGCTCTGCGAATTTTTCCGGCGCTGCTCTACGGCGAAGGTCACGCGTACGCACTGCCGCTGACCGGCTCGGGCACCGAGGAATCCGTGGCCCGGATCTCACGCCAGTCCCTGGTCGACTACCACGCCACGTGGTTCAAGCCTAATAACGCCACCATGATTGTCGTCGGCGATACCACCATGGCCGAGATCAAGCCGAAACTGGAGAAACTCTTCGGCACCTGGAAAACCGGCACGGTTCCCACCAAGAATATTGCTGACGTTTCCCTGCAGCATCGCGAGCGCGTATACCTGATCGATCGGCCGGGATCGGAGCAATCGATCATTTTTGCCGCGAACGTTGCCCCGGCGGTTGGCCAAGGAAATGAAATTGCCATCGAAACGATGAACGAAATTCTCGGCGGCAGTTTTACCTCGCGCATCAACATGAACCTGCGGGAAGACAAGCACTGGTCCTATGGCGCGCAGTCGCTGCTGCTCGATACTCGCGGTCAGCGGCCGTTCATCGTTTATGCGCCGGTGCAGACCGACAAGACCCGGGAGTCCATGACCGAGATTCGTCGCGAACTGACGGAGTATCTCGGGGATAGCCCGGCGACCGACGACGAGATGAACAAGGTCAAGGCCAACAACACGCTCAGCCTGCCCGGTCGCTGGGAGACCGCCGCCTCGGTGCTGCGCGATATCGGCGAAATCGTCGATTTCGATCTTGCCGACGACTACTGGGACACCTATGCGGACAGCGTGCGCAATCTCTCCGTCGAGCAGATTTCTGCCTCCGCAGGCGATGTGATCAAGCCGGAGCAGATGATCTGGGTCGTGGTCGGAGACAGGCAGAAAGTTGAATCCTCGATCCGCGAGCTGGAACTGGGCGAGATCTCGCTGCTGGACGTGGATGGCAAAGCGCTGAGTCAGTAACGGCTGCCGCCGCTGCACGGGCATGCGCAGTGGGCAGTGCGCACCGCCGCATGCCCGGTGGTCGGGTCCGGGCGATTCGGATAGGCTAGGTCCGGGTCCCTGGATGCAAAGCGCTGCGGATGAAAGCGGTCGACTATCTCAAACTGATCGAACAGGCGAGCGTTTACGATGTCGCGATCGAAACGCCGCTGGAACTGGCCGGGAATCTTTCCGCCCGGCTGGACAATCGCATCCTGCTGAAGCGCGAAGACCTGCAACCGATTTTTTCCTTCAAGCTTCGTGGCGCCTACAACAAGCTGAACGCGCTTTCGCCCGAGATCCTGAAGTACGGAGTCATTTGCAGTTCAGCCGGTAACCATGCGCAGGGTGTCGCGCTCGCAGCCGGCCGCAAGCATGTTCGTGCCGTCATTGTGATGCCGGTAACGACACCGAGCATCAAGGTGGACGCGGTGCGCAAACTCGGCGGCGAGGTCGTGCTGCACGGTGACACTTACGACGACGCGTATGCGCATGCGAGAAAACTGGAATCCGAGCTCGGGCTGACTTTCATCCATCCGTTCGACGATCCGTACGTCATCGCCGGGCAGGGAACGATCGGGCGTGAAATCCTCCGCCAGGCCGGCGAGGAAATTCATGCTGTTTTCGTTCCCATCGGCGGTGGCGGGCTGATCGCCGGGATAGCGACCTGGATCAAGTCAGCCAAACCCGGTATCAAGGTTATTGGTGTCGAACCGGTGGACTCGTCCGCAATGCGCGAGTCGCTGTTGGCCGGAAGCCCGGTGACCTTGCGCCATGTCGGCATCTTCGCCGACGGTGTTGCCGTGCGGCGGGTAGGCGACGAAACTTTCAGGCTGTGCCAGCAATTCGTTGACGAAGTCATTACCGTCGATACGGACCAGATCTGCGCCGCCATCCGCGATATCTTCAACGACACGCGTTCGATCGCCGAGCCGGCAGGCGCACTCGCTGTTGCCGGCGCGAAAAAATACCTTGCTGAAAACAGCTACAAAGACAAAGCCGTCGTTGCCGTCGTTTGCGGTGCCAACGTCAACTTCGACCGGCTACGGCACATTGCGGAGCGCGCGGCTGTCGGCGAGCAGCGCGAAATGCTGCTGGCCGTGGAGATTCCCGAACACCCGGGAAGTTTTCGAAGCTTCTGCGAAGCCATCGGCAAACGCAGCGTCACGGAATTCAATTACCGGTACAGCGACTCGACCAAAGCGCATATTTTCGTCGGCGTCGAACTACTCCAGGGCGCTAAAGAGCGGCATGAGCTGATTGAAAAACTGCGCGGCCTGGGTTACCCGCTCGCCGACCTGAGCGACAACGAAGTGGCGAAACTGCATGTTCGGCACATGGTCGGCGGCCGCGTGCAGAACCTGAAAGACGAGCGGCTGTTTCGTTTCGAATTTCCGGAACGTCCTGGAGCGCTGGTCAACTTTCTGCAGGCTATTGGCACGAAGTGGAACATCAGCCTGTTCCATTACCGCAACCATGGATCCGACTACGGCCGCATCCTTGCCGGTATCCAGGTGCCACAACACGAGTCCGATGAACTCGAAGCTCATCTCACCGAACTCGGCTACGCGCATTGGGAAGAAAGCAACAATCCCGCCTACGCGATGTTCCTCGCCTGAGGAATTAGGGTGACAGTAACCTTAGTTCAGCGGTTGCTGGACATTACGGTGACAGTAACCCTGGTTCAAAGGTAACTGTCACCGTAATTGCACCCTAGTTGCGGAACGAGCTGTCGTGCCGGTCGAGTTTGCGCAGCAGTCCCGGCCAGGCGAGGCTGCCTCCGAGGCCACGGGTCACGGCTACTGCCTGTGCCTTGATGCCGGCGAGGATCTCACGGCCGATGAGCGTCAACGGGACGCCCGCAGACTGCGCAAGCAGTTGTGTCTGACAGGCCGTTTCGAGTACGTACATGGCAAGAAAGGCATCCGGTACAGTTGCCGCCGCGGTCAGCAGACCGTGATTGCGCAAAATCATGTTCGAACGATCGCCAAGATTCGCGACCAGCCGCGGTTTCTCGTCGTCGTTGAGCGCGAGCCCTTCGTAGTCGTGATAGGCAATGGATGCCAGCGGAAACAGCGAGACCTGTGACAACGGCAAAAGTCCGGCGGCTTGCGTCGATACCGCCACACCGGCCCTGGTATGCGTATGAATCACACAGCCGACATCATGACGCGCGGCGTGAATGGCGCTGTGGATGGTAAATCCTGCAGGATTGATCATGTGAGGTGTATCCAGGACCTTCGCACCGGACAGATCGACCTTGACGAGACTGCTCGCCGTCATTTCCTCGAACATCAGCCCGTACGCGTTGATCAGGAAGTGTTCGTCCGGCCCGGGGACCCGCGCCGAGATGTGCGTGAACACGAGATCGTCCCAGCCGTGCATGGCGACCAGCCGGTAACAGGCAGCCAGATCGACGCGAGTCTGCCATTCGGCACCCGTCACCTGATCGCGGACCGGAACATTTCTGACTGCACTGTTCATCCAACCCCCTCTGATAAATCGCAAATCAAGCGTAAATCGGGGTCAGACCACAACGAATGTGGTCTGTCCCCGATTTACGAAATCAGTTTCGGTTGCAAGAATTCTTCGGCGATATGCGAGCCACTTATTCCAAATTGTTTGCAACCTTTCCCGTTTGCCCCGCATCAAAGATGCAGGATCAACGAAATCGGGTTTGACAGATCGGTCTCGACCCTCAGCCGCAATGGCCATTACGTGTCATTGGCCCCGGCGATTTCGTACCGAGTGGCAGACGAAACAAATATACCCCTTATGCAGTTTGTTTCGTACCTGGACGGTGGCTTCGGCCACCGTCTTTTTTTTGCACGGGGTCAACCGGCGGTTGCATACGCCCTGTTGTGGATGTGACTTATCTTCTCTGCCTGCGAAAGACGGTAGAAATGCCGGAGTTCCGCCAGGCAATGCTGGCTTCCGAAACGCATGCGCTTAAGCAACCCGTGACAAAAACGGCTCGCATAGTCATTGGCCGCCGCATACCGCTGGCGTTGTGCATCGTCGAGCGCCGGGTTGAATGTAACCTCGTCAAACAGCCAGCGGTGTATCAGGTGGGCGAAGTCGCATTGCGCCTGCGACCGCGCAAGCAGCCAGGTGCTGATGAACTTGTCGACCTCCGCCTGCATCTCCAGCTCCATCAGCGTTACCTTGCGATCCTGCCGCGCGTTCCACACCAGGTAATTGAAGTGGCTGACACCCTCGAGGACCGTCCACACGTCCTTCAGTTGCGGCGCGCGCAATTGCTTCAACGGATTTTCTCCGTCCAGCCGGTCGAGAAGCTGTTGGTCGAGGAACAGGCAGAGGTCGAGGGAACTTCCGCTGTCCGAGACCAGCACCGATTCCTCGCAATTCGGCACGAGAGTGCCGCGGCCGAGAATTCCGGCAAGCGTCGGGTCCGTTACCAGGTAATCAGTAACAGCACATCCCGGGTCGGCACGGTAGATGCCGCTGAGATAGTTCTGCAGCTCGCGAAGCATCAATGCCTTGGCCGCGTACCGAGTCCGGTCAGCGGTACCACGCCCTGTTGACGCAGCAGCGCTGCGGCACGGCGACTCCCGGTCTTCAGCCAAACTTCGTACGTGCGCAGCAGATCGATATCGGATGAACATCGTGTTTCGTCACGGACATCGTTCAGTACGTCAACGACAATCTGGAATTTGGCCGCCAGCTCGGCGTACACGCCGGCGAGCGCACGACCACGCACTGTGCCACGAACCTCGTCGGACAACGAGCCATAGGCACTGCCGCCCATGTAAATGTAATAGTCAAGATCAACCAGCTTGTGCGCCAGGCTGTCGGCAAAAAATCCTGCGATGAACAATGCTACGTCGCCTATACGCTGCAAAGCGAAACTGCGTTCCTCGGCAGTTCTGGCATCCACGGCATCCGCCAGCATCAGCGCGAGCGGCCGCAGCCCGTACATGTCACCGCGATCTTCATACAGTTCTTCGGATCTCGAGAAAATCGTCAGCAGATTGACAACGTAATGGGTTGCGTGGCTGTCGACCTCGACGCCCTGCCGATCGATAGCCGCGTCGATGGATTGCCGGAAATAGTCACGCAGATTCTGCACCGGCATCACCTGACCGGCAGTGGATCTGATGTTCATCGCCAAGCTTTCCTCCTCGCGAAAAGAAAACCTGATGGCGAAGCGGCCGACCGAAGAATGCGTAAGCCCCGAAGACAGCCGCCGCGACCATCGATAGTTGCTTTCCACGCGCGGGCATGGAAGGCAACCGACACCTTATGTATATCTTTTTTGGAGCGACTCATTTGTGACAAAGTTCACGGTCGCCGTCATCCCCGCACCGCGACTGCAGGGAATTGTGACCTGACCGGCAGTGCTGGCGCCGGTCCGCCTCTGGTAGACTGGAGTACCTGCACAAGAATAACAAGGATGGTGCCATGGGGATTGCCGATGCTCTGGCAGCCGTAAACTGGTTGGCGGTTCTGGCTGCGACCGGCGCAGCATTCACTCTCGGCGCACTGTGGTACTCGAAGTTCCTGTTCGGTGCTGCGTGGATGCAGGAAGTCGGGCTGTCCGAGGAATCGCTCGCCAAAATCAACATGCGGCCAGTACTCGCCGGAACGGCGGTGCTGCAATTTGTTGCAGCTACGGCGCTTGCTGCATGTCTCGGCTCCGGCAGCGACTGGCTGATCGGCCTGCAGACGGGTCTGGTCGTCGGCATCTGCTGGATCGCAACGGCGTACGGAATTACCTACCTTTTTGAATTGCGATCAGGACGCCTGTTTGGCATCAATGCCGGCTATTACATCGTGACGTTTGCCGCGATGGGAACCATTCTCGGCGCATTGCACTGATCGCAATGTATTGATCGCCGGCGACGTTACCACATCTCGCGCAGACGGCCTGCGACATCGATCTGCCTGTTGCTGCCGGGGACCAGCCGCACCGCATTTGGCTCGGTCGTTCCAAAGAAACGCGGCTGCATTGTGCGCATAAGGTTATCCGTCATGAATCGGCTTCTCGCACCGTACACGTGTTTGTCGCCGTCACGGCGCTGCTGGGTGACGTGATAGCGTAGCGGTGCAATCAAGTGCAACGATTGCCTGGCGCGGGTCATTGCTACGTAAAGCAAACGACGCTCTTCCTCGATGAGGTCCGCCTTGCCGGTCGCAAATTCGGAGGGAAAATTTCCGTCGGAGAAATTCAGCACGTAAACGGCGTCCCACTCCTGCCCTTTTGCCGAATGCACTGTCGAAAGTACAAGGTAATCTTCGTCCAGCAAAGGGTCGCCTGCCAGGTCCCCTCCGGCTGCCGGCGGATCCAGTGTCAGTTCTGTCAGGAATCGTTCCCGGGTCGCGTAGCGGCCGGAAATCTGTTCCAGTTGTTCCAGGTCGGCTTCGCGCGTTTCCAGTCCGTCATACAGTCGTTCGAGTTGCGGCTGATACCATTTTCTTGCTGCAGTGATCTGCGCCTGCCAGGCGCTGTCATCCAGCGCCGCTGACGACAACTGCTCCATCAGTTTGCAAAAGCCGGGCCAGTGTTCGCGAGCGCCGGACGGCGGCGAAAAATTCTGCAGCGAGGAAAATTTGTGATCCGCAGCGACATGATGCTCGAAACAGCGCGAGGCATGGGCCGGCCCCATGCCGGGCAACAGTTTCAGAACCCGGAATGCCGCTACCTGGTTCCGCGGGTTCTCCGCCCATTTCAGTACCGACAGCAGATCCTTGACGTGGCCGGCCTCAAGGAATTTCAGGCCGCCATACTTGACGTAAGGAATGTTGCGTCGTACCAGTTCGAGTTCCAGCCTGTCGCTGTGGTGCGCACCGCGAAACAATACCGCCTGGTCCTTCAGCTGCATCCCTTCCTCACGGTTCGCAAGCACACCCTGTACCACGAACTCTGCTTCCGCGTCGGCGTCCTCCACAGTGACGTATTGCGGCCTGGCGCCACCTTTTTTCGAAGTAAAAAGATTCTTGCGATACTGGCGCTCGCTTTCCGCGATCAGGCAGTTGGCGCTGTCCAGTATCGGCTGCGTGGATCGGTAATTCTCCTCGAGGCTTACCACGGCCGCGCCCGGTATGTACTGGTCCGCAAATCCGAGGATGTTCCCGACTTCTGCAGCGCGAAACGAGTAGATCGACTGCGCATCGTCGCCGACCACGGTCAGGCCCTGCCCCTCCGGTTTGATCGCGTTCAGGATATC
>CAYXKM010000227.1:0-12893 GCA_964465665.1 uncultured Woeseiaceae bacterium | reverse complement strand
CCGCAAGCGACAACAAGCCGCTGCTCGGCCTTGGGCTGATGGCGGCGGCGACGGCCAATGCCTTCAGCAGGCGTACGCTCGGCGCGTTTTTCAGCCGCGGCCTGTTTTACGATCCCAGGGCGCTCCCGCCGTTTTACAACGTCGAAGGGTTTCCGCTGCATCGCATTCGTCTGACCGAAGACAACCTGGTCGATGCGATCATTGCATCCGGATCCATACCGCTGGTTCTGAACGGAGTCCGTGATATTCCGGGCGCGCCGCCCGGTACCTATCGCGACGGCGGTGTCATCGACTATCACCTGGACCTGCCATTGAGCGAGCCCGACCGGTACACGCTGTTTCCGCATTTTTTTGACTCGATGAAACCCGGCTGGTTTGACAAGCACCTCTCGTGGCGCCGCATGACGCCAGCCAACACGGAGCGCACCATCCTCGTTTGTCCGTCGCCGGAATTCATTCGCGGCCTGCCGAACGGCAAGGTTCCGGATCGCACCGACTTTGTGACCCTGCGACTGCCGGAGCGTATCCGCATCTGGCGGAACGTCATCGATCGTTGTCGCTACCTTGCGGACGATCTCGCGGATGTCATCGCCAACGACAGTCTCGCGGCTCGCCTCGAACCTTTGTAACGGTCTGCAGACGGTGCGGTGGCAAGGATGCGTAGCGACGCGCAGGCAGCCCGGAGCTCGCGCGTCAAGTTCTAAACTCTATCAAAAAAACGCTTTATCTTATTGTTAAATCAAGATTAAAAAGTTAATCGTGTCACGCCGGATTGGCGTGCAACCGGTGTATAGTCTTAAGTGTGGAAGGACTACAGCGACAGCCATTCATGGACGATCCCGGATCAGAGGACAGCCAGCCGCCGTCACTCCTGCTGGCGTTGCTCGAAGCGCCACGCGCGCTCACCGAAGCCTCGTCGCTGATTCCGGCGCGTAACTTTCTGAAGAATCTCGGGGCGGGTGACGGGCACTCCGTGATGACGCTCCCGGGATTTCTTGCGACCGATGGGTCAACGCGGGTTTTGCGGCGATATTGCGAGGACTGGGGTTATGCCTCGCACCCCTGGGATCAGGGCCGAAATCTCGGCCTCACGCGCAGCCGCGACCTGGAAAAATGCCTGGATGAGCGGCTCGAAGCCCTGTACCGGGAATCGGGGAAGAAAGTGAGCCTGATCGGCTGGAGTCTCGGCGGTCTGTTTGCTCGCGAGATGGCGCGGCGCAACCCGGAGAGGGTGCGACAGGTCATTACGCTCGGCAGCCCGCTCGGCAATCCCCGGGCGACCAATGCCTGGCGGCTCTACGAGTTCCTCTCCGGCACCAGCATCGACGAGGAAAAAATCCAGAAGCGGGTGCGGGCATTGCGCGATCCGCTGGCCAATGTACCGGTTACGGCAATCTACAGTCGCACCGATGCAATCGTCTCGTGGCAGATCTCCAAACTCCCGGAAGGCAAACTGGTCGAGAACCTGGGCATCAACACCAGCCACCTCGGCATGGGATTCAATCCTGCGGTACTCTATGCCATAGCGGATCGGCTGCGGCAGCCCGAAGGTCACTGGGCGCCGTTTGAAATTCGCGGTTTTCGCAACCTGTTCTTCCACTGATTCCGGCGCGCCCGTCCCGGGCGTGGATAATCGGAGCCCTGATCGATGCAACAACTGTCCGGCCTCGATGCCAGTTTTCTCTACCTGGAAACGGGCTACACGCCGATGCACATCGGCAGCCTGTCGATTTACGACCAGAGCACCGCGCCCGGCGGCCGGGTCACGTTCAAGGAGATCCTGCGTTTCTTCGAAGAGCGTCTGCACAAGGCGCGCGCTTTCCGCCAGCGCGTGGTGCGGGTGCCGTTGAGCCTGGATCACCCGTACTGGATCGAGGATCCGGATTTCGACCTCGAGTTTCATGTCCGGCACATTGCCCTGCCAAAACCGGGCGACTGGCGGCAGCTCTGTATCCAGACCGCGCGCTTGCATGCGCGGCCGCTCGATCTGCGCAAACCGCTGTGGGAAGCCTATGTCATCGAAGGGCTCGACAACGTGGTTGGCGTACCCGAGGGCAGCTTCGCGCTGGTGACCAAGGTTCATCACGCTGCCATCGACGGTGTGTCCGGTGCTGCGATGTCCGCGGCCATTCACGATCTGAGTCCGGACGCGGAAGTGGAGGCGCCGGAGCTGCCATGGCAGCCGGAGCGACTGCCGACGGGACTCGAGTTGCTGGGCAAAAGCGCTCTTCGCAGCGTGGCGGCGCCGGCGCGCTTCGGTCAGTTGCTGTATCGCTCGGCGCCGTCATTCGCCAGGGTCGTCGGTGGCCTTGCGAGCGGTCAGCTCCGGATCCCGATGCGCGTGCCGCGAACGCGTTTCAATGGCACAGTCTCGGCGCATCGCGCTTTTGACGGGCGCGCGTTCGATCTGAATGAAATCAAGGCGATCAAGAATTCGCAGCCGGGTACCACTGTCAACGACGTGGTCGTCAGTGTATGCGGCGGTGCGCTCAGGAAATACCTGGAAGCGAAGAACGAACTCCCGGAGGAGTCACTGGTCGCGATGGCGCCGATGTCGGTGCGGCCGGACGAGCAACGTGCCAGCGCCGGCAACCTGGTAACCGCAATGAGCCTGCCGGTACGAAGTGACATCGCAGATCCGCTTGAACGGCTGCTCGCCGTCAGTGCGGAGAGCATCCAGGCCAAAAAGCTCGCCTATACCATGGGACCGAACCTCACGGCCGACGCGGCGGAATTCCTGCCATCGACGATTTCAGGATTGATAGCACGGACGTATGCGAATTCCGGACTTGCGGATCGCATTTCCCCGATCGTCAATACCGTGATCACCAACATCCCCGGCGTCAACGTCCCACTGTATTCGATGGGGTCGCGCATGGTAGCGACTTTCGGCCTCGGCCCGGTGACGCATGGACTCGGCCTGTTTCAGCCGGTCGTCAGCTATAACAACGTGATTACGATCAGCGCCATTGCCGACCGCGACATGATGCCGGACCCGTCGTTTTACTGCAGGTGTCTCGAGGCCGCATACCAGGAACTCAAAGCCGCAACCATCGACAAGCCTGCGCCGCAAAAAACGGCCGAAGCGAAAACCGGGCGAAAACCCGCCGGTCGAAAATCATCGAAATCGAAGAACAATGGCAGCAACGCGGTGCAGGTGACCCGCTAGCCTGTCAGGGTGGGGCCGGAATCACTGCTTGCGTTTGAATCGGGTGCAGCGCTCGGTGAGCATTTTCTGAATCTGATCGACATCTTCGTTCATCAGGTAATCTTTCTGATCTTTCCATCCGCGCAACATACTCAGGTTTCGCTCGTTGACGACCAGGTATTCGTCGCTGGCCTGTGAGTCGATCTCCCACCCGGGCACGGCGATAACCGGCCGGACCCGAATATCGTGCCCGACCAGTGTCCGCACCTCGCGCGCCAGCTGGGCTGCCCGCTTGCCGCACTCGGCGACCGAAATGACTTCGCTGCCTGGAGCAAACGCCAGTTGCTCTCCGTTCAGGCGTACACGATTGTCCTTCCCGGGACGTTTGGCGACTACGCAGACCGCGTACATTCCGTGAACCCCGACGATGACGTTATCCACGACCCCGGTTGCACAAGGGACATCGTGAAAAATCCGGTTCTGGTTGCTGGTCAGGCGTTGCAACCCGTGACCTGTTGCGATGTTCGCATCGCGCAGAAATTCGACATTCCTTTTCTGCAGCGCGACGACGACAAACCGGTAAGCGCCGTATACCGCGGCAATGGCGACGATGCCCAGTACCGCCAACAGTTGCCACTCGGGAAGTCCCTGGAAAAGGCGCTCGGGACCGAGCAGGAATGCGGCGGAAAAAATGACCAGGAATACCAGCAGAGAGGCGAGATAAACCGATTGCTTGCGGGTAAGCGCATCGAACTGATCGCGAAAGCGTTGTGCTGCCTCGTACATGATGCTGTGGGAAAAGCGATTGCTTGCGGATGGCGCCCGGTTCAGTGACTGCCATGCGCCAGCGACCAGCAGAAACAGCACCGAGCTGAGCATCGCTATGGTCACTGCGCCACTGAGTAGTTCCAACGTCATGCAGGCCCTGATCTGAACGGTGCGGAGGGGTTCGGTCAGATTAGCCGTACGCGCCGCTATACCACTGTGATGCAGATCACACCAGGTGGATTTTTGACGCAGTGCAGTACCGCGCCGGCGGCCTCCACGTGCAAGCGATACGGGTTCTGTGATTGTGGTCACGGCCCCTGCGAGGGGCGGCTGATACGGTGCAGGCTGGCTTTCGGCGCGCGATCGGCGCCTACACATTCGGAGCAAGCGATGAATCGACAACAGACCGGTGCAGGGTTGCTGCTGATGCTGACGATACTCAGCGGTTGTGCCTCGATGAGCGGCGACGAGTGCATCACCAGCGACTGGTATGCGATCGGTTACGAAGACGGCTCGCGCGGATACACATCGGATCAGCTCGGCAATCGTCGCAAGGCTTGCGCAAAGCACGGCGTGACTCCGGACTTCGAGGCATACCAGGCGGGACGAAATGAAGGCCTGGTTGAATTCTGTCAGCCTGCTCGCGGATTCAGTCATGGAAGCAATGGCGGACAGTACCGCGGCGTATGCTCGGCACACAACGAAGCCCGATTTCTCGACGCCTACAACTCCGGCTACCACCTGTACAACCTGCGCTCGAAAGTAAACTCCGCCAATTACCGGATCAATGCAAACCAGCAGGAAATGGAGCAGACCCAGGCGCTCATCCGGGAGAAGGAAGCGGCGCTGATCGCCAGGGACACCTTGACCGAGGAACGCATCATCCTGATTGCCGATCTAAAGGACCTGGCTGAGCGAGTGGGGCAACTGGAATCGGAAATGTACATCCTTATCGAGGACAGGACCCTGTACGAACAACAGCTCCAGACCTACGAAGCGGTGCTGGCCGATTCCGGGTACTGAGCAGGCGTCCCGACGACTGTCGTCAATCTCGCACGGCGGCCGGGCCGCCTGTTGTCACCTTTCATTCGAATCGCTGCGACGATCTTCTCCCTGGCGTTGCTCTTTGGGGTAGGTGCCCGATGTCGAGGCGATGCTCTGCCCAAACGGGCTGCGCCGGTCATCTCCTTCGCGACGATCCTTGTGATGCCCAAAGCGACATTTGCACTCGAGGTTGTTGCAGTTCGGTAGCGGTAACTTCGGCGCTGCGCCTGAGAGGAATCGCTTGTCAGCCATGCTCTTCGCTGCGTCGCATGCATTCGGCCCGATCTTGATCGATACCGCATGAAATGCACTGGCGGCGCCGAGTATCGCCGGACGCGCCAGCGGCGGCCGCTCGCCGGGCCCGGAGGGTTTGCGGCGAAGGTAAACGAGTGCCCCGACAAGCACGATCAGGGCCAGCAAGGACAATGTCACAGTCATCAACGGTATGGCCCCACGGGATCGCCTGCTTCGATTGATACTTTAAACCGCAACAGCGGAATTCGCGAGCGGCCTGAGGCTGCCAAGTCGGAAGAAGGGCCGGTCTCCACGCAAACCGGGCGCGTGTACGGTGTCACGTTCACCTACCTGTGGTAGCAGTGAGGCTGACGGAATGCGGCAGGTACACAAACAAAAAAAGCCCCGTGCGGGGCTTTCTGAAATGGTGCCGAGAAGAGGACTTGAACCTCCACAGGGTTACCCCTACTAGCACCTGAAGCTAGCGCGTCTACCAATTCCGCCATCTCGGCAGGTCTGAACCGCGTACAATTGCGGTTCATGCGGGCTGCGCACTGTACTCAACTGTGCCGGAGTCTGTCAATTGACGTGGCCAGCGAACGGAGCGATCAGGTTTGAGAAAAAAACAACGCAAAACAGCAACGGAAAGCAAGAAACCGTACCGGCACCCGGTCCCCGGCCGAAACGAACTGCTGGCGAAGCTGACCGAAACGGGACGTCCGCTGACCACCGATCAACTAATGAAAGAGTTGGGTCTGAAAGGGCAAAAAACCCGCGCCCTCCTGACCGATCAGTTACTCAAAATGCTGCGGGCCGGCCAGATTATCGAAAACCGTCGCGGCGAGTATTGCCTGACGCAAAAACTGGAGCTGATCACCGGAACCGTCCAGGGACACCGTGACGGTTTCGGCTTCGTGCGTCGCGACGACGGTGGCGACGACGTTTACCTGTCCGCCCGCGAGATGCGCGCCGTCTTCGACGAAGACCGGGTAGCGTTACGAATAGTCGGGCTGGACCAGCGCGGACGTCCCGAGGGCCGGGTCGTCGAGGTGCTTGAACGTGGAGTGCGCGAAATCGCGGGACAGTTCATACGCGAGCGTGGCATCGGCATCGTCGTGCCCGACAATCCGCGAATCGCCCACCGCATCCTGATTCCGAAAGAGGACTCCGGCGCGGCCAAGCCTGGCCATATCGTCATCGCAGAGATCCTCGATTATCCGACCGACGTCGAACAGCCTACGGGGCGAATCGTCCGGGTGATCGGCGAACCGGACATGAAAGGGATTGCGACTGAAATTGCGATTCACTCTCACGGCATCCCGAACGTCTGGCCAGGCCCGGTGCGGGAAGACGCAAAATCCTTCGGCAAATCGATTCCGGGCTCCGCAATCGGCGGCCGCCTCGATCTTCGTGACGTTGCGCTGGTGACCATAGACGGCGCCGATGCCCGTGATTTCGATGATGCCGTGTATTGCGAGCCGGCCGGCAACGGCTGGCGACTGCTGGTCGCGATAGCGGACGTTGCACATTACGTGCAGGTGGATTCGCCGATAGACAAGGAGGCGATCAAGCGGGGCACCTCGGTTTATTTTCCGGATCGCGTCGTGCCGATGTTGCCGGAAGTTTTGTCCAACGGACTTTGTTCGCTGAACCCTGATGTCGATCGCCTGTGCATGGTCTGCGAAATGCGTGTCGATGCCGAGGGCGGTGTGACCCGTTCGCACTTTGCCGAAGCAGTGATGCGCTCGCAGGCACGGCTGACCTACAGCGAAGTCAATGGATTTCTGACCGACAGCAAGTCCAGTGCGATCAAGACGTCGTTGCGTCAGCCGTTGACCCATCTGCACAACCTTTTCAAAGCCCTGCTGAAAGCCCGTCAGCGTCGTGGCGCCATCGAGCTGGACATTCCGCAAACCCGAATATCGCTGGATGAGGACGGCACCATTCGCGAAATCGTCGCCGTCGAGCGCAACGACGCTCACCGTCTGATCGAGGAATGCATGATTGCGGCCAACGTACAGGCTGCCAAGTTCCTGCGAAAGCACCGTATTCCCGGACTGTATCGTGTACACGCAAAGCCGGATCCGGACCGCTTCGACGAGTTGCGCCAGTATCTCCTGAGCCTCGGGTTGAAAGTCTCGCATCCGGAGCACGTCGAGCCGAGGCAGTTCAACAAGCTGCTGCAGCAGGTCGCCGGGCGGCCCGATTCGCAGGCCATCTCGATGGCCATGTTGCGATCCCTGATGCACGCGGAATACACACCGACAAACATAGGCCATTTCGGACTGTCGCTCGATGCGTACGCGCATTTCACTTCACCGATCCGGCGCTACCCGGATTTGCTCGTGCACAGGGCGGTGCGTCACATTCTGCAGAATGGCAAGGCGGGCGGCTATCGTTACGATGTGTCTGCCACGGAGAGGCTCGGCGCAATTTGTTCGGCGCACGAACGGCGCGCAGAAGAGGCGACGCGCGAGGTCGAGGCATGGCTCAAGTGCCAGTATATGCAAGACAAGGTCGGGCAGACTTTCGGCGGTGTGATCACCGGAGTGACCAGTTTCGGTGCGTTCGTGCAGATTCCTGAAATGCTGATTGACGGTCTGGTGCACGTAACGAGTCTTGCGAACGACTACTACCATTTCGAGGTCGGGTCACAGTCTCTCGTCGGGGAGCGCAGTGGCATGCGCTACAAACTGGGCGACCGGCTGAACGTCACGGTTGCCCGCGTCGATCTGGATACCCGGCGCATCGATTTCAATCTCGCGGAATCCGAGGGCAAATCCACGGAGGCGAAGGCCAGGAGCAGGTACAAGGGCGGCCGAAGACGGTGAGCAATTCGCGCTACGTCGCCGGGCTGAGAGCGGTCGAGCAGCTGATTGGCAGCGACCACGCCCGGATATCCAAACTGTATGCCGAGTATCAGTCGGCCAATCCGCGGGTCGAGGCCATCATTGCCCGTGCAAACGCCCGCGGGATCGAGATTCAGGCGGCCAATCGGGCGAGATTGCAGCAGATCAGCGGTGAGGCACGTCACCAGGGCATCGTCGCGGAGATCGTGCGGAGCTCGGTGCTGGATGAGGCGGAACTTCGCACCCTGGTCGAGACCCACCTGACCGGTGAGTCATCGCCATTGCTGTTACTCATCCTCGATGGCATCCAGGATCCGCACAATCTTGGCGCCTGCCTGCGAACAGCGGAGGCTGCCGGTGTTCACGCCGTGGTTGTGCCGAGGGCCGGCGCCGCCGGACTCGGACCGACGGTGAGCAAGGTGGCTGCCGGCGCGGCCGAGTGCCTGCCATTCGCCAGCGTGCCGAATATCGGTCGCGTGCTTCAGTGGCTGGGAGACTACGGCGTTCGATGCATAGGCACCGGTGACGAAGCCCGTACCAGCCTGTTCGGCTGCGACCTGACCGGGCACCTGGCCCTGGTGATGGGCCGCGAGGAGTCCGGGATCAGCAAGGGCGTGGCTTCGCGGTGCGATGAACTGGTTTCATTGCCGATGAAAGGCTCGGTCTCGAGTCTCAACGTGTCCGTCGCCTGCGGTGTCTGCCTTTATGAGGCGTTGCGCCAGCGATCGGCAGTGGTGTCTGCAGGTTCCATTGTCAACCGCGACCGGATTGGGTAGGATGCGCCTCCCCGCCAGCTGGCAGGGAATCACCTCTTGCCTCACCGGCTTTCCGGGAGGCTGTAATCCGTAAGGGGATACAATGAGACATTACGAAGTCGTGTTTCTGGTTCATCCGGACCAGAGCGAGCAGGTGCCTGCCATGGTGGAACGATACCAGGCGATGGTCACCGGATCCGGTGGTGCCATACACCGCAACGAAGACTGGGGCAGGCGGCAGCTTGCGCACCCGATCCACAAGGTCCACAAAGCACACTACGTTCTGATGAACGTCGAGTGCAATGATGAGGTCCTGAACGAAATCACCAGTGCATTCCGCTTCAACGATGCGGTTCTTCGTCACCTCGTCATCGGCCGCAGCGCGGCAATCAGCGAAGCATCGCCCATGGCGATTGCTGTTGAAGAAGAGAAGCTCCGCGAACGGGAGTCACAGCGACGGCGCGACGCCAAGGCAGCGGCCGAATCGGCAATGCTGGCCGATTCACGACCGGAAGTCGGTACTTTCGACAGCGACGATGGTGATGACGACGTGGACGATGAGAATGGCGAAGAAATCGTCAGCACAGCGCGCATAGCCTGACGGAGCAATTTGATATGAGTCGATATTCACGCAGACGAAAATACTGTCGCTTCAGTGCCGAGGGCATAGAAGAGATCGATTACAAGGATCTGGCACTGCTCAAGGCATTCGTCACGGAGACCGGCAAGATCGTGCCCAGCCGGATTACCGGCACGAAAGCACATTACCAGCGGCAGCTCTCGACAGCCGTAAAGCGAGCGCGGTTTCTGGCGTTGTTGCCATACACGGACCGGCACTAGGCCGGCAGTCGCGGCTAACCGGAGACAGGGATCGTGCAACCGGTCGTAGGATGGCTGGTCGCACGGCCGCAGAACGCTTTAATTGGCCTCGCGGCCACGTTGTTGTTGCCGCTCGCCCAGGTGTTCAGTGGCGCCGTCATGGTTTTGCTGGTTTTGCAGCAAGGTCTGAGAATGGCGTTGCTCGAAGGCGCGGGCGCACTGGTACTCCTCGCCGGGGTGTCGCTGCTGTTCAATGCACCACTGGCACAGATGGTGTTGAATGCGCTGGTCAGCTGGGGGCCGGTGATGTTGCTGGCTTTTGTGATGCTGAAGTCACGGTCGCTCACGCTGGCATTGCAGGCCGCGGCAATGCTCGCGATTGTGGTCACGCTGGGATTTTTCGTGATCCTGGACGATCCGGCGGTCTTCTGGAGCGAGGTCCTCAGGGAGTTTGCGGCGTTTCTGGCAGGGCTGGGTCTGACGCAACAGGCGGAACTTCTGACCACGCAGACCGCAGTTCTGGCTCCGCAGATGACGATGGTGTTTGTCAGCTCGGGTTGGCTGGTCATTGTGGTAGTGCTCGCTCTCGGATACGCGCTTTATCGTGCGTTACCGGGCAAAGGTGCAAGTTTCGGCCGTTTTCGTGACTTGAATCTGGGCCGGGTACTGGCGTTCACTGTGGCCATAGCCTCGGCGGCGGCAGGGTTGGCGGGAACAGTCTGGTTGCAGAATGTCGCATTCGTCGCGTTTGTGATTTTCTGGATCCATGGCCTGGCGATAGTGCATTGGCTGCACCTTGAACGCGGAATGCATGTGGCGTTGGTGTTCGGCGTCTATGCACTGATGTTGCTGCTGAGTGCACAGGTGATCATTGCGCTGGCAGTCGTGGGATACACGGACGCCTGGTTTGATTTTCGAAAGCGGATGAAACGCGCATGAGTTGACCTGCACGGGTCGGGCATGCGGAGAACAGGAAACTGGCAACAGGGTAATCAACATGAACGTAATTCTTCTGGACAAAGTGGAAAATCTCGGCTCGATCGGCGACCTCGTAACGGTCAAGGCCGGTTACGGCCGCAATTTCCTGCTGCCCAGCGGCAAAGCGGCACTTGCAACCAAGGCAAATCTGGCCGAATTCGAGCTGCGCCGGGCCGAGCTGGAAAAGCATGCGGCAACGGAATTGGCTCAAGCACAGGATCGGGCGAACCTGGTCCGCGGCATGGAACTGGTCATCCAGGCCAACGTGGGTACCGAAGGCAAGCTCTTCGGCTCGATCGGCCCGATCGACATTTCCGAGGCTTTCGAGAAAGTCGGCGTCGAGGTCGCGCGCAGCGAGATACGCATGCCTCATGGCCCGATTCACGAGGTTGGTGAATTCACCGTCGGGCTGCACCTGCATACGGACGTTAATGTCGAAGTCATTGTGCGGGTGGTTGCCGAAGAATAGTCGGCGCCCGGTCCGGTCGCCGCTTCCTGTGATACCTTAGGCTTCGACCTGAAACGATCCGGGAACAGGCAGAGAAATGGCAAGAGCACTGGAAGAAGGGGCAGCGTTGGAGCTTATCGAGCGCCGCCTCCGCGTGCCGCCGAACTCCGTTGAAGCCGAGCAGTCGCTGATTGGCGGGCTGATGCTGGACAACGCTGCCTGGGACAAGGTGGCGGACCTCCTTTCGGACTCGGACTTTTATCGCAAGGATCATCGTCTGATTTTCGCGGCGATTGCAGAGCTCGCCGAAAACAGTCACCCGTGTGATGTTGTCACCGTGTCGGAGTTCCTCGGCAACAGGAATGAGCTTGCTGCTGCCGGCGGCCTCGAATACCTGGCAACGCTCGCCAACGAAACGCCCGGCGCGGCCAACGTCGTCGCCTACGCACGAATTCTTCGCGAACGTTCGATGTTGCGATCCCTGATCAACGCCGGAAACGAGATCAGCGGCAATGCCTACACGACCGAAGGCCGGACCGCCACGGAACTGGTGGACCAGGCCGAACGGCTGGTTTTTGAGATTGCCGAGCGCGGGGCGCGTGGCAAGTCCGGATTTCGTGCGCTCAAACACATCCTCCCGGAAACCGTTGACCGGATCGATCTGTTGCACCAGTCCGAGGGCGATATCACCGGCATACCGACCGGATTCACGGAATTCGACAAGTTGACAGCCGGGCTGCAACCCGGAGAGCTGATCGTCATCGCAGGCCGTCCGTCGATGGGCAAGACCACGCTGGCCATCAATATGGCGGAGAACGCTGCCATTGGCGCCCGGGTACCCACTGCTATTTTCTCCATGGAAATGCCGGCGCAACAGCTGGCTTTTCGCATGATTTCCTCACTCGGTCGCGTCAATCAAACACACCTGCGCACCGGCAAGTTCCCGGAGGAGGACTGGTCGCGCATCAATACTGCTGTGCAACTGATGTCCGATGCGCCGATTTTCATCGACGACACACCTGCGATGTCGCCTACCGAAATCCGTGCACGCGCCAGGCGCCTGAAACGCGAGCACGGGCTGGGGCTGATCGTTCTGGATTACTTGCAGCTCATGCAGGTACCGGGCAACAAGGAGAACCGGGCAACCGAAATCTCCGAGATATCACGATCGCTCAAAGCGCTGGCCAAGGAGCTCAGCCTGCCGATAATCGCGCTGTCGCAGCTCAACCGAAGTGTTGAGCAAAGAACCGACAAGCGGCCGGTCATGTCCGACCTTCGGGAATCGGGCGCGATCGAGCAGGACGCGGATGTGATCGTCTTCATCTATCGTGAGGAAGTTTACAATCAGGACACGCCGCGAAAAGGCATTGCCGATATCAGCATCGCCAAACAACGCAACGGTCCGATTGGCGATTTTCCACTGACTTTCGTCGGTCGCTTCACAAAATTCGAGAACTGGGCGCCGGAATCCTACATGGGCGAGGACTATCCGTGAGCTTCGGCGCCCGGATTCGCATCCGGTTAGGCGCACTCCAGCATAATTTCTCCCAGTTGAAAGTCGCGGCCGGCGGGGCGCGGATATGCTCCGTGATCAAGGCCAATGCTTTCGGTCACGGCCTGCTCGTGGTGGCCAGGGGCCTTCCCGACACGGACAGTTTTGCGGTAGCGCGCCTGAGTGAAGCTCGCATGCTTCGCGACCATGGCATCGATAAACCGGTTGTGCTGCTTGCAGGTGTGTTGACTCCGGACGACCTGCGGGATGCTACGAACCTTGATTGTGAGCTGGTTGTGCACAATCGTCTGCAACTCGAAATGCTGGAGGCCTCCGGCTCCGGATCGGCGACAGTCTG
>CAYXKM010000226.1:0-4636 GCA_964465665.1 uncultured Woeseiaceae bacterium | reverse complement strand
AGCGACCAGCACGCCGACATCGCCGCCTGTCGTGGTGACTTTCCGGCACTGGCTCAGAAAATCAACGGCGAGCCGCTGGTTTACCTCGACAGCGCGGCATCGTCGCAACAACCGATGCCGGTTATCGACGCCGTCGCCGATTATCACCGCCACAACCACGCGAATGTTCATCGCGGCGTGCACACGCTGAGCCACCGCGCCACCGCAGCCTACGAAAGTGCGCGCGATGCTGTGGCCGGTTTTATCAGTTCGCGCAGTCGCCGCGAGATCGTATTTACCAGCGGTACCACGGAATCGATCAACCTGGTTGCCCAGAGTTTCTGCCGGCCACGCTTCAAGACTGGCGACCGCATCCTGCTGTCGCATCTGGAACATCACTCCAACATCGTGCCATGGCAATTGCTGTGCGAGCAGACCGGCGCCGAGCTGCTGATCACCCCGATTGACGGGCGCGGTGAACTGGACCTGGACACTTTCGAGAAACAGATCGCAAGTGGCGTGAGCATGCTGACGTTAGCCCATGTGTCGAATGCACTCGGTACGGTCCTCCCGCTGGACCAGCTGATCGCAGCAGCGCACCGGCACGGCGTTCCCGTGCTCGTCGATGGCGCCCAGGCTGTACCGCACATTCCGGTCGATGTGCATGCGCTCGATTGCGATTTTTATGCGTTCTCGGCTCACAAGATGTGCGGGCCGACCGGCATCGGCATACTGTACGCGAAAGAACAACACCTCGAGCACATGCCACCGTATCAGGGCGGCGGTGACATGATCCTCGAAGTGCGATTCGACGGTACGACTTATAACGACCTGCCATACAAATTCGAAGCAGGCACGCCGAATATTTCCGGCGCCATCGGGCTCGGCGCCGCGGTGCGTTACCTCGACGCCATCGGCATGACGCGGATTGCCGCACACGAAAGCGCATTGCTTCGCTACATGACGCAGCGGCTGTCGGAAGTGCCAGGCATACGGCTTGTAGGAACCGCCAAACACAAAGCTAGCGTGCAGTCGTTCCTTCTGGACGATATCCATCCGCACGACCTCGGCACGATCGTCGACCACCAGGGCGTGGCGATTCGCACCGGCCACCACTGTGCCATGCCGGTCATGGATTTTTTCCGTATCCCGGGAACCGCAAGGGCATCGCTTGCCCTGTATAACAACCGCGATGACGTGGACCGGCTGGTGGCATCACTGGCCAAGGCAAAGGAGATTTTCGGCCGATGAATCGTGCAACGGATGATCTGTCCACAGGGGAACTCCGCGACCTTTACCGCGAGCTGATCCTCGATCATGCGCGCAGCCCGCGTCACTTCGGCAAGCTCGCGGATCAGACGCACACGGCCGAGGGCGTAAACCCGCTTTGCGGTGACAAGCTCAAGCTGTATCTGCAGATCGACACCGATGGCCGCATTCGCGACGCTGCTTTCGAAGGATCGGGTTGCGCTATTTCCGTTGCATCCGCCTCGCTGATGACAGACGCCGTCATCGGCATGCGACAGACCGAAGCTCTGGATTTCGCCAATGCCCTGATTGGCACCATCACCGGCAACGACACGCCGATTGAACTCGGCAAGCTGCAGGCATTGCGTGGCGTTCGTGAATTTCCCTCACGCGTCAAATGCGCAACGCTTGCCTGGCACGCCATGAATTCCGCAATCCGGCAGGACGACCGGCCGGCCTCGACAGAGTAAGCAATTTCATGTTCGGACATTCCAACGAACCGTTCACAATGTCGCGCGATGTGTCGGCAGTCGTCGTTCCGGCTGGCGAGACCCTGACTTTGCGGAAAGGAACGAGCGGTTTCATCACGCAGTCGCTCGGCGGAAGTTTCACAATCTACGTCGAGGGCAACCTGTTCCGGGTTGCGGGCGCCGACGCCGATGCCATAGGCAAGGAACCTGTCCCGGCACCGTCCGTTCCGGAGAACCCGACGGATGCCGATATCGAAAACGTGGTCTGGCAGCAATTGCGTACCTGTTATGACCCGGAGATCCCGATCAACATCGTCGACCTCGGGCTTGTTTATCGCTGCGAAATCAAACCGGCGGCGGACGGGATGCGATCGGTCGATGTGGACATGACGCTCACCGCACCGGGTTGCGGTATGGGCGACATCCTGGTTCAGGATGCGCAGGAGAAGATTGCGGTGATCCCCACCGTATCCGACGTGCGAGTCGAGCTCGTGTTTGATCCGCCGTGGAACCAGAGCATGATGTCGGACGAGGCACGACTGCAGACAGGAATGATGTAACATCATGGCAGGGACTTGCCATGAAAACACTTACACTGCTGCGGCACGCGAAATCCAGCTGGGACGAACCCGGCCTGGCCGATTTTGATCGGCCACTCAATGAACGAGGCGAACGCGACGTACCGCGGATGGCTAGCCGGCTTGCCGATGCCGGAATTCGACCGTCGCTGATCCTGAGCAGCCCGGCGGTGCGCGCCTGGAACACGGCGCGGCTCGTTGCACGGGAAATCGGTTATCCGGTCGAATTCCTGCAACGTGAACCGAGACTCTATCTCGCGAGTGTCACAACTCTGATCGACGTCATCGGCCAGCAGGAAAACCGCTTCAACAACATAGTCCTCGTCGGACACAATCCCGGCCTCACCGAAATCGCGCAATACATGATACCGGGCGTGACCGACAATATTCCGACCTGCGGCCTGGTGTCGGTGTTCATCGATGCCGACGACTGGGACATCCGCTCGCGGGACCGGCTGCGCCTCAACTTATTCGACTTCCCGAAGAGCGCCGGCGACTGATTCGCCCGGGCAGCGTCGGCTCAAGTCTCGTTCAGCGACAGCAGGCTCGCGTTGCCGCCGACGGCCGATATGTTGTTGCTCACCGTGTATTCGCTGCCAAACCGGGGCAAGTAGTGCGGGCCGCCAGCTTTAGGTCCGGTTCCCGACAAGCCACGGCCACCGAAAGGCTGCACGCCGACGACCGCACCGATCATGTTGCGGTTGATGTAAATATTGCCGGCGCCGGAGTACGAGGTCAGCGCATTTGCGCGACGATTGATCCGGCTATGCAGCCCCATGGTCAGGCCATAGCCGGTCGCATTGACGGCGGCGACCGTGTCCTCGAGTTTTTTGGCTTTGTACCGGTACACGTGCAGGACCGGACCGAACACTTCGCGGGTCAGCTTTGCAATGCTGTCGATTTCAATTGCGACCGGAGCAACATAGGCTCCCCCTGACGTCGACGGTGGCAATTCGCATTGGTGGATTATCTTGCTGTGAAGCGCAAACTCGTTCACGTGCGCGAGCAACATCTGCCGCGCCTCGCCGTCGATCACCGGACCGACATCGGTGGCCAGGTCCGCCGGATCGCCGATCACCAGTTCCTGCATGTAACCTTTAAGAAGTTCTATCACGCGCGGGGCAATGTGTTCCTGAACGCACAACAGGCGCAATGCCGAACAGCGCTGACCGGCGCTGTTGAAGGCTGAATGCACTGTATCGAGCACTACCTGTTCCGGCAACGCCGAGCTGTCGACGAACATCGCGTTCAGGCCTCCGGTCTCCGCGATGAGTGTCGCAATCGCGCCCTCGCCTGCCGCCAGGCTGCGGTTGATCAGGCGTGCAGTTTCCGTGGAACCGGTGAACGCAACACCCGCGATTCGTGGATCGCTCACCGCGCGGCCGCCGATGAGCGCGCCGTCGCCGGGCAGGAAAGCAAGTACGTCGCCCGGCACGCCGGCTTGGTGCAGCAACTGCACCGCTCGGTGCGCGATGAGTGGCGTCTGTTCGGCCGGTTTGGCCAGCACTGCGTTGCCGGCGGCGAGCGCGGCGCTCACCTGGCCTGTGAAGATTGCCAGAGGAAAATTCCACGGGCTGATGCAAACGAACACACCCCGGCCGCGCAGCCCCAAGGTATTGCGCTCGCCCGTCGGCCCCGGGAGCAGCAGCGGATCGCCGAAATGCCGCTCCGCCTGGGCAGAATAATACCTAATAAAATCAACAGCTTCTCGTATCTCCGATGCAGCATCCGGCAGGGTCTTGCCCGCTTCCCTGACGCACAGCGCCAGCAGCTCCGGGGCATGCTGCTCGAACAGGTCGGCTGCTTTACGCAGAATGCCGGCGCGCTCGTGCGCCTGCCGAAGGTCCCACGCAGGCTGCGCCGCAACCGCGAGCGCAATGGCCCTGTCGACGACCTCGATGTCCGCTTCACGGCACACTCCCGCCACCTTGCTGGTATCAGCCGGATTGAGTGACGCTCGCTCCGTGCCTTTCTGCGCTTTGCCTCCGACTATCGGCGCGGCCTGGCTGCGCTTGCCCTCCGCCGCGTCCATATCGGCAAGCAGCTTTGCGAGGGTCCGCCGGTCGGCGAAGTTAATGCCGCGCGAATTCTCCCGCTCCGGGAGGAACAGGTCGGCCGGCGCCGCGATGCCATCGTGCGGTCGTCCCTCCCGTGCGCGCGTGAGCTCGATGGGATCTGCAACTATGTCCTTGACCTCGACTGCGGGATCGAGAATGCGATTGACGAACGAGGTATTGGCGCCGTTTTCCAGCAGCCGCCGCACGAGGTACGGCAGCAGGTCCTCGTGGCTTCCGACCGGCGCGTACACGCGGCAGGCCCTGCCAAATTTCTTCGGGTCGGTGACTTCGCCGTACAATTCCT
>CAYXKM010000225.1:0-5681 GCA_964465665.1 uncultured Woeseiaceae bacterium | reverse complement strand
GCAACCGATCGCGACGAACAGGCCGTGCACATGGAATATGGGCAGCGCGTGCAACAGCCGGTCCGTGTCGGTGAATCCCCAGGCCTGCACCAGCGTTTGCGTGTTACTCAGGAGATTGCCATGACTCAGCATGATGCCTTTCGGCACACCGGTGGTACCGGACGAATACAGCAGGGCGGCGATGTCGTCCCGTTGTTGCACGAGCGTCGAAAAATCTTTCGACGCTCTCGCAGCGCCTTCCGTCAGTGTGCCGCTGCCGTCGGCATCCAGTGTCAGGACCTGCCGCACAGCGCAGGACGCCGCGATTGCAGCGAGCATTGCTTCGCTGCTCCTGTCGCAAACGATGAGCGCAGGTTCGGCGTTGCCGATGAAATACTCTAGCTCGGCGCGTTTGTAACCCATGTTCAACGGGTGAAAAACGAATCCACCTCGAAGGCAGGCCAGGTACAGGCAAAGATTCTCGGGCGACTTTTTTACCTGCACCGAGACCCGTTCGCCGGGCCGGAGACCGCTGGCCGTGAGGAACGACGCCATTTGCGCTGACAGCCTGTCGACTTGCGCATAGCTCCAGGATCGCCCGTCCGCGGTCGAGAGCAGTTCCCGGTCGCGATTCGCGACAAACCGCCGCTGGAAATGTGCGTAGAGGTTGTGATCTTTGGCCGGCATCGCATTTGTCCGTCTTTCCCGGCATCATAAATCGGCACTGCCAGGTGACCAAGTCCAGGGAGAACAACAAATGGTGATCTACGGCGTCGCGCTCCTGTCCTTTTGCATGCTGGTCGGCGTGTTCACCGGTGACCTGCTCGGGGACCTTATCGGCGTCAAAGCCAATGTCGGCGGCGTCGGCATTGCCATGTTGTTGCTGATCCTGCTCTCGAACCTCACGCACCAGCACTTCAAACTGAGCCCGATCACGGAAAGCGGCATTAATTTCTGGAACGCCATGTACATACCGATCGTGGTGGCGATGGCAGCGAGCCAGGATGTCATTGCGGCGGTGTCCAGCGGCTGGATGGCGATCACCGCCGGCGTGGCGGCGGTGGTTGCGGCGTTCCTGATGATCCCGGTGCTTGCGCGCTTCGGTAAGGGCGGCCGCGCCGATGCTTGAAACCCTCGCAGACGTACTGCGCGGCAATGCGCTGATCACGGCTTTCGTGTTCGTCGGCATCCTGGTGTGGGTGTCTTACCTGTTGTCCGCGAAATTCACCCGCGGAAAATTGCACGGATCGGCAATTGCCATAACCATCGGGCTCGTACTTGCGTACGTCGGCGGCGCCGTAACCGGCGGCAGTCAAGGTCTTGCCGATTTCAGCCTGCTCGCCGGCATCGGCGTACTCGGCGGTGCGATGTTTCGCGATTTCGCCATCGTTGCCACCGCGTTCGGCGCCGATCTCGAGGAGCTGAAGAAAGCGGGTGCGGTGGGTGCGGCATCGATCGTCATCGGCGTGGTGCTGTCGTTCGTGGTCGGTGCAATCGTTGCTCTCGCTTTCGGTTACACCGATCCCGTGTCCGTCAGCACCATCGGTGCGGGCGCGGCGACCTACATTGTTGGTCCCGTGACCGGCACCGCGCTCGGCGCAGATTCCGGTGTGATCGCGCTGAGCGTTGCTGCCGGCCTGACCAAATCCGTACTGGTGATGGTCGGCACACCGCTGGTGGCCTCGCGCATCGGCCTCGATAACCCGCATTCGGCGATGATCTACGGCGGTTTGATGGGCACCACCAGTGGCGTTGCCGGCGGTCTCGCGGCCACCGATCCGAAGCTTGTACCGTACGGCGCGATGACCGCCACTTTTTATACCGGCGTCGGCTGCCTGCTCGGCCCGTCGCTGTTGTTTCTCGCCGTGCGCGCAGTGCTCTAGCAATTTTGGTGACAGTAACCCTGATTTCGGTGACAGTTACCCTGGTTCAATAAGCAATCGTTTGATTCCGCAATGTTGAGTCGTGAATTAGGGTAACTGTCACCAAATTGGAGTCATGCAATGAACCGACGCGAATTCATCGGTGGTACTTCCGGACTTGGCATGGCGCTCGTCATGCCGCCGTTCGCAGGCCTGCAGGCGAGTGCGCTGCCGGCGGACATCACGGCCATGAGCGCGTCGCAATTGTCGGTCGCGATCCGCGAGCGCGCCGTCAGTTGCCGCGAAGTGATGCAGGCCTACCTTGCGCGCATCGATCGGCACAACCCGGTGTACAACGCCATCGTCAGTCGGGTCGAAGCAGACGAACTTCTCCGCCAGGCGGAGGTCGCGGACCGGGAACTCGCGCAAGGCAGAGTGCGCGGCTGGCTGCACGGCATGCCGCACGCGGTCAAGGACCTGGCGAACGTCAAGGGACTGCCGACCAGTTACGGTTCGCCGATTTTTGCCGGCACCATGGCGACGGACGACGATCTCGCAATTTCGCGAATCCGGCAGGCCGGCCCGATATTCATCGGCAAGACCAACACACCCGAATTCGGTTACGGATCGCAATCGTACAACCCGGTGTTTGGCGCCACCGGCTGCGCCTACAATCCGGCACTGACGGCCGGCGGCAGCAGTGGTGGCGCGGCCTGCGGTCTCGCAACGCACATGCTGCCGGTTGCCGATGGCAGCGACATGATGGGGTCGCTACGAAATCCCGGCGCGTTCAACAACGTCATCGGATTTCGCCCGACGCAGGGGCGGGTGCCCGACCCGAGCGGTGAGGCTTTCTATCAGCAGCTCGCCACCGACGGACCACTCGGTCGCAACAGCGAAGACGCGTTCCGTTTGTTGTGCACCATGGCAGGCACACACCCGCAAAGCCCTTTGTCGTTACGCGATGCCCTGCCGCCGGCAGAGCGTTTCGCCGCGTTGCCGTTGAGCGGAGTCAACATCGGCTGGCTGGGGAATTACTCTGGCTATCTCGAAATGGAATCCGGAATTACGGACCTTTGCGAGGCGGCGTTGCAGTCGCTCACAAAAGATGGCTCGAACATCGAATCTTGCATGCCGGACTACGAGCTTTCGCGACTCTGGGATACGTGGCTGACCTTGCGCCACTGGTCGTCGAACTGGGCGCGGCCACTGTACGACGATCCTGCAAAAAGAAAGTTGTTGAAGCCCGAAGTCGTGTTCGAGGTCGAAGGTTCACTCGGGCTTACGGCCGAGCGCGTGTACGCCGCCGGTACGGCTCGCACGCAGTGGTTTCGTGCGCTGGCAAAGCTTTTCGAGAAATACGACTTTCTTGCGCTGCCAACCGCGCAGGTGTTCCCGTTCTCCAAGGATGTGCACTGGCCATCGCGTATTAACGAGCGCGAGATGGACACCTACCACCGCTGGATGGAAGTGGTTATCGGCGGCACGCTGGCAGGCCTTCCCATCGTAAACGTGCCGGTGGGATTCGACGCCCGCGGCCGCCCCATGGGTATGCAGATCATGGGACCTTTCGGCGAGGACCGGCGCGTGCTCGAATTTGCGCTCGCTTACGAGCAGGTCACGAGCTTCCTCGCCCGGCGTCCCGCGCTGTAGGAGCCCACATCGCGGGTGCCTGCCCATGCGGTTTCACGCCGATAGCGCAGCGGCATGCCGTTCTCACTTAAACCAAATGCGCTCGAACGGCATGCCGCCGCACTACCGGCTGGCATTGCATCGGTATGCCCTTCGAGCGAATTAAGATTTCTGAGTGAGAAGGGCATACCGGTGCGGTGCCAGCTTTGCAGGGTCACCCGCGATGTGGGCTCCTACACTGCATCCTCGGGCGGCTTGTCCAGGATCTTTTTGCCGGTGACCATCGCCGAAATGATCGTGCCGCCTTCGCGAATCTCCATAACCAGCGCGACGATGATGTGAATGGTAATCAGCGTCATCAGCAGGAAGAAGTTGTTCTCGTGAACCTGCTTGATCGGCGAGCGGAACGCGCGCATTTCCGTGTACGCCTCCGCATTGACGGTGTCCGGTGAGTAGGGTTTGACCAGCGCAGGGTTGTGCGTGTCCGCCGCCACCCATGCCTTCATCGTGCTCCCCAACGGCGGCATGTACACGTCGGTACCAGCAAGTATCAGCCCGGTGCCGGCCTGCACCAACAGGAACAGCAACAGCACGGAGAAGAAAATTCGCGCGAGCGGGTTGTGGCCGAGATAAACAGGCGGCCGACCTTGGCGCAAACCGCGAACGAAATCGGCGAGGCGCCTGCCGTAGCCCGCGCCGCCCGGCAGAAGCGCTCGCCAGCGAGCAAACGGTCCGCCGATGAATCCCCACACGATCCGCCAGGTGAGATTGGCAACGAAAACGTAGCCCACGTAAACGTGCACGGTCTTCAATCCAACCATGCCCGGGAGGTCGGGGATGCCCAGCGCATCTGCATTCAGGATTACGGTGCCGATGGAGGCGAGCGTCAGCACTGCCAGCGCGTTGACCCAGTGAAAAATCCGTTGCGACCGGTCCCAGACCCGGTACTCCCTGAACGTCATGCGTGATCTCCCTTGTTTCGATTACGGCGATACAGTCAATTTATGCCTGTAGGAGCCCGCATTGCGGGCGACGCGGTCAGTGCCAATACTGGTCGCCTGCAATGCAGGCTCCTACAGGGGGACGATCTCGCCATCGCGGTAACGGACCTTGCCGCCGACGATCGTCATCACGATTTTCGTGTCCCTGATCCTGTCATCGGGCACCGTCAGCAGGTCCTGTGACAGCACCGTGATGTCGGCAAGCTTGCCGGGGGTCAGCGAACCTTTTGCATCTTCCTCGAACGCTGCAATCGCATTCCCCATGGTGTAGGAGTAGAGCGCGCGCTCGCGCGAATACACTTCCTGCGGCTGGAACGCCGTCCCATCCGGCAACAGGCGCGTCACCGAACAATGGAAGCTCGCGATCGGGTCGATCTCATCCACAGGCGGATCGGTGCCGTTCGTCGGTACCGCGCCGGCCTCCGCCAGTGTATTGAAAATGTAGCCGCGCTCGCGGGTGCGCTCGGGTCCCAGGCGGTCGATCACCCATGGTCCGTCCGAGCAGGCAAAGATGCCTTGCACCGCGGGTATGACGCCGAGATCGACCGTGCGCTTCACATCGTCCGGGTGTATGACCTGTGCATGTTCGATGCGCCAGCGCAGGTCCGTTTTCTCCGGATGCCGTGCAAACTCCGCTTCATAGATATTCAGCAACTCCTGGTAGGCACGATCGCCTATACCCTGGATCGCCATCTGGTAATCGTTTTCGATTGCGAGCTTTGCGGAAGCTTCGATTTCCTCGATCGGCACGACATTCAGTCCGTGACTGCGCGGCAAGTCCGTGTACGGTTCGAGCAACCAGCCACCGTGCGTGCCGAGCGCGCCGTCCAGCACTTTCTCGCCGATCGCACGCACCGTGAGAAAATTACTCGCGTAGCCGACCATGCGGTAAGCGGCGAGCTTGCCCTGCATGTCCTTCGCTGCTTCCTCGAAAGCCATGTACAGGCGTACCGGCAGTTGTCCTTCGTCCGCCATCTTCTTGATCAAATCGACCTCGGCGAACGAGGTACCGAGATCCTGGAACGAGGTAATGCCGTGCCGCAACGATTCTTCGCCGGCGAGAACCACCATGCGGCGAAGTTCGGCTTCGGCAACGCCGGCCTGCCGCCGGCCCTGGTGCCCGGAGTGCGCTTCGCGAAAAATATCCTGCGCGGCCTCGCGCATCATGCCGGTCGCGCGCCCGTTACTGTCGCGCACGATTTCACCG
>CAYXKM010000224.1:0-24380 GCA_964465665.1 uncultured Woeseiaceae bacterium | reverse complement strand
CCGTCTTGGCATGCCGGGCACGGCGCAGCTCGGCATCGGCGAACTGACAAACGAACCGCCCGGTCGCGACGAACCCTACATTTTTCACTTCCCCGACGGCAACGCAGGTGTCGCGCGTGCGATGGTGCGGCAGCTGTTGCCTCAGGCGGTGCCCGGCAACAGCATGGAAGACCTGGTGCTGGCGCCACTCGATTACGATTTGCTGGACCGCCCGGCAGCGAAAATTCGTATCCGGCTGAACAGCACCGGTGTCGACGTTCGGCACTCAAGCAACGGAAAATTCACCGACGTGACCTACGTGCAGAACGGCCAGACGCTTCGCGCGCGAGCCAAGCACACCATCCTCGCGTGCTACAACAGCATCATTCCGCACATTTGCCCCGAAGTGCCGGAAATACAGAAAGAGGCCATTGCTTTCGCCTCCAAAGTGCCGCTGGTCTATATAAGTGTCGCGGTGCGCAACTGGCGGGCATTTGCCGAACTCGGCTACCAGAGCATCAACATTCCGAAGCCGGATCTCATGCATTCCTTTGGCATGGATTTCCCGGTCAGCATGGGCGGTTACCTGTACACCCAGAGCCCGGACCAGCCGACGGTGATTCACGGTACCTTCGTACCCGCCTACCCCGACGAAGGACTGTCGGCTCGGGAGCAGCACACGCGCGGCCGGCAGCAGTTGTACGAAATGACCTTTGAGGACCTCGAACGCCGTATCGTCAGGCAGATGAGCGGCGCGCTCGAAGCCGGCGGATTCGATGCCGACAGGGACATTGCCGCGATCACCGTCAATCGCTGGCCGCACGGTTATGCGTATGAATACAATGAATTCAGCGACCCGCCAGGGACGAACCGGGAGAACGGGCCGCACATCGCCGGTCGCGCACAGATCGGCCGCATTTCAATCGCAAACTCCGATGCGCAGGCCTATGCCTACGTCAACGGTGCCATCGATGCCGCCGATCGCGCGGTCAACGAACAACTGACCATCGGGTGATTCCAGACCATGAATGATCTCGGCATTGTTTCGCTCTTTCCGACGTTGCTCGTATTCACGCTCGCCATCCTCACCCACCGGCCGATCGAATCGCTGATCGTCGGTGCGCTGGTCGGGCTCGGCATACTGCACGGCACGGGCTTCGTCACCAGCTTCGCCGAAACCACGATCAGCGTCATGACCGACGAAGACGTCGCCTGGGTCATCCTGGTCTGCGGTTTCATGGGAAGCATTATCGCGCTGCTGATTCGCACCGGAGCCACGCGCGCGTTCACCGCAAAAATGACCAGCATGGTCAAATCGCAGAAGAGCGCACTGTTCATGACCTGGGTGCTCGGCATCTTCATGTTTGTCGACGATTACCTCAACTCGCTTGCGGTGGGCTCATCGATGCGCGAGCTGACCGACAAATACAAAATTTCACGCGAAAAACTCGCGTACGTAGTCGATTCGACCGCCGCGCCCGTCAGCGTGGTCATTCCGTACTCGACCTGGGGCGCGTTTTTCGGCGGCCTGCTGGTGGCCAATGGTGTTGCCGAAGAGGGGCAGGGGCTGGCCACCTACATCAGTTCCATTCCTTATATGCTGTACCCCTGGGTGGCGGTGTTCCTGGTGCCACTGGTGATCGCCGGCTTCATCCCGTCGCTCGGGCCGATGAAAAAGGCCGATCACAGGGCGGAAACCACCGGCCAGACCGTACCGCCGGGAGCAGAGCACGTTGAAAAGGCCAATCAACTGATCCAGCCAAAACCCGGGCTGGCTCCCCACATGTCGCTGTTCATTCTGCCGATGCTGACGCTGATCCTGCTGACCATCTATTTCGACAACGATTTCCTGAAAGGCGTTTATGTCACGCTCGGGGGCACAGTGATTGCGATTATCGCCCTGCGCATGCTCAGCACGCACGATACCTTCGATACCGTCATCGACGGTTTCAAAACCATGATCGAGCCGCTCGGCGTGCTGGTTGCCGCATTCATATTGAAAGACGTCAACGACGCGCTGGGCCTGCCTACTTATGTGGTGCAACTGATGGAGCCGCTGTTGACGCCGGCGCTGTTGCCGACTTTCATTTTCCTGACCATGGGACTGGTTTCGTTTACCACCGGCTCGAACTGGGGCGTGTTCGTCATCATTCTGCCGATCGTGATAACGCTGGCCAATAATCTCGGTGCGGATATGACACTCGTCATCGGCGCGACCTTGTCGGCCAGCACGTTCGGCAGCCATGCCTGTTTCTATTCGGACGCGACGGTGCTGACTGCTCAAGCGACCGGCACGACGACGATGCAACACGCACTGACGCAGATTCCGTATGCTCTGATCGCTGCCGGCATTACTGCGGTCGGGTATCTGTTGATCGCTTTCTTGTAGCAATTGACTTCAATCGGGAGAAGAAGATGAAAAGAGTTGTCGTAACAGTCGCAATACTTGCAGCAGCGGGAAGTCTGGCGGTGTCCGCGCAACACGACACCGTTGTTCCGGCAAAGATCAGCAAGGAAGACATGTCGGGCAAGATCTTCGAGCGGCCGGAAATGATCGAGACAACCAGGGAAGGCAATACCACGCTCGATGTGACCACGCTTTTGAGCAGCGACAAGAAATTTGCTTCCGGCATGTACCGTTCCGGCAAGGTCCGGTCCGAGATTACGGAGCCGTACGGTGTCGATGAATTCATGTACTTCATCGAGGGCGGGGTCACGCTGACGTCCAGCGACGGTAGTGTGCAGGTCGTCGGCGCAGGAGAGGCAGTCACCATTCCGAAAGAATGGACGGGCGTCTGGGATACCGACGGTTACACCAAGATCTGGGTCATTTACTCGGCCGACGGTTCCGGTCTTTAGCCGTTGCACGAACACCAAGAGGGTACCGGCATGAGCAAGGTCACGCGCAGGAGATTCGTCGGATCGTCACTCGCTACGTCGCTGGTCGCGCCGCTCGGGCTCGGCGCCATTACACAGGCGGCACGCGCCGAAAGCGCAATCGGCGACGCCGATATCGTGGTCACCGGCGGTCGCGTCCTGACCATGGACTGGTACGAGCCTGTGGCGGAAGCCATTGCGGTGCGCGGCAGTCACATCATAGCGGTTGGCTCCAATACCGAAATCCTCAACCTGGCCGGCTCGGGCACCACGCGCATCGATGCACGTGGCATGACCGTGACCCCCGGATTCATCGATGCGCACAGTCACCCGTTGTTTGCCGAGGAAGCCGTAGGTGTCAACGTCAACCTGCCGCGCATCGAGGATGTAAAGCAGGCGCTCAAGGGTCAGGCGGCGAAAACGCCTCCGGGGCATTGGGTTCGCGGTGTCATGTACGACGACACGATTTTCGAGGACGAGCGCGCATTGACCCGCAACGATATAGATGAAGTGGTTCGCGATCATCCGGTCTACGTCGGCCATCGCGGCGGTCATACCGGGGTGGTGAATTCCAAAGGCTTCGAAGTGGCGGGCATTACTATCGACACCCCCGATCCGGTCGGCGGCAAGTTCTATCGTGAAAACGGCGAATTCACGGGCAAGGTTGCAGAGCACGCGCGCGAACCGTTTTTCAATGCCGGCACCTGGCCGGAAATGACCCGCGCTTTGCGGCAGGAAGCCGTGAAAATTGCTTCGCGGAACATGACGGCATCCGGGCTGACGTCGACGACGGATGCTTACGGGAGTTACGACGACTTTGTCGCATACCAGGATGCTCGCGCCGCAGGTGAGATGGCCTTTCGCATGTCCTTTATGCCGGGCGGCAACAGCGAGGTATACAAAGGCTTGAAGATTGCCGGAATACGTTCGGGCTTCGGCGACGACTGGCTGCGCATCGGTGCGGTCAAGTATGCCGCCGACGGTTCCGCATCCGAAAGAACGATGAGCATGAGTACGCCGTACGCAGGAAGGCCGGACGACTACGGCATACTTACGATGACCCAGGAACAGATCGACGATGCCGTCGACGATGCGGTAGCGCACGGCTTCCGGGTCGGGATCCACGCGAACGGCGACGTGGCCATCGAGATGGTGCTGAACGCGTATGAGCGGGTTCTGAAAAACAGCAGCGGTGCCAACCCGCGCCATCGC
Source organism: uncultured Woeseiaceae bacterium (assembly GCA_964465665.1). Taxonomy (GTDB): domain Bacteria; phylum Pseudomonadota; class Gammaproteobacteria; order Steroidobacterales; family Woeseiaceae; genus JAKEGN01. Next base: position 20,312 of record CAYXKM010000224.1, on the reverse strand, counting down.
ATCGAACATTGTTCGCTGATCAACGGAGAGCTGCTGGCGCGAATCAAGGCGGCGGGGGTCGTGCCGGCACCCTTCTATACCTACGCTTATTATCACGGCAACAAGTGGGTCGACTACGGCCCGGAAAAAATGCAGCACATGTTTGCGCACCGCAGCTTTCTCGATGCGGGCATACCGGTCGCGCCGGCTTCCGACTACACGCCCGGACCGTACGAACCGCTGATGGCAATACAGAGCATGGTCACGAGAAAAGATCAGAAAGGACGAGTGTGGGGACCGAACCAGCGAGTCTCGGTCACCGAGGCCATGCGCATCTGTACGGTGCACGGCGCGTACGCATCGTTCGAGGAAGACACGAAAGGCACGCTCGCGCCCGGCAAGCTCGCCGATTTCGTGATCCTCGAAAAGGACCCGCACGATGTGGATCCGGACAGCATCGTCGACATCAAGGTCGTGCGAACTGTCGTCGGCGGCAATACCGCCTACGAAGCCTGACCAGATCGCCTGTAGGAGCCTGCATTGCAGGCGACTTGCCACGAACGGCGCCACGCCGGCAGGCCTTTCTCACTCGGAAATTCCAACTCGCTCGAAAGGCCTGCCGCCGTGTCGCCGCCCCGGGATCGCACTGTAGGAGCCCGCAGCGCGGGCGACCGTCAAACAATTGCGAGGTGCTGTAACCTTTTCCGCCCGGCGGCGCTATAAGCCTGTAAATTCACCCGATCGATTGCAGGGACCTGTCATGAGCGGAAATCACAAGCTACTGATCTCATTGTTCTTATTGCTTCCTTTGCTGGCTTTCGGCGAGGTCCGCGAGGGCGATCTTCCGGAAGGTACCCGGTGGTACCTGCACGCAGACCTGAAACAGATGCGCGAATCGGCATCCGGCCGCGAGCTCTACAACTGGATGGACGCCGAGGTGTTCATGGAAATCCATGAGGAAATCGGCATCGACATCAACAAGGAGACCGATCGCCTGACGGCCTTCTCGAATACGGACAAGGGCACGATCATCGTGCTCGAAGGCAACATCAGCAAGGAAAGCCAGGACAAGTTGCTGGCCATCGCGGCTGGCGAGTCCTCCCTTGACACGGAAAGCCACAAGGGCAAGACCTACTATCACGTGACCGACTACAGTGAATCTGACCCGGAACGCGAACAGCCGCACAAACAGGAAATCGCGTTTGATGGCCTGGATAAAGAAGCGTTCTTCAGTTTTGCGGTAAAGAACAAACTGATCGTTGCATCCAGCAACGACGGTATGCGGGCACTGCTCGACAGCGGCGGCAAGATCGCCGGCAGTGCGGCGCACAGCGGTTCGCTGTTCGTACTGACCGCGGACAAGACGTTCGTGCAGGCGGGCCTGAAAACAGACGACATGGGCGACGATGGCGAAGGCTGGCAATCGAACATCATTCGCAATACAGAACACGTGGCGCTGATGGTCTCGGAAAGCCAGGACTATATCGCTATCGAAGCGCAACTCGTTTCCACGGATCCGCAACTGACCGAATCGATCGGCGGCATCATCAACGGATTGATCAGCTTGCAAGCTTTCAATTCGGAGCTCGATCCGGATGTGCGGATGCTGATCCAGAACACGAAGATCCAGGTGAAGGAAAAGGTGCTGTCGATTCGCACCGTAGTCGACCCGAAGCAGATCGTGCGGCAGCTCAACGTGAATGACTGACAGGCGAGCCCTGCGGGCATTGCAATAGCGTGGCAACGGATGAGCAACTGGTGGAGGCAGCGAAACGCGGTTCGGCCGCTGCATTCGACGAACTGGTCGAACGCTACCAGGGCCGGTTGCTGCGATTTTTGCTCGGTCGCTGCAACAACCGCGCCGATGCGGAAGATGCCATCCAGGACACTTTCGTGAACGCGTATCGGTACCTGCAAAGCTACGATCCGCGATGGCGATTCAGCACCTGGCTGTACCGGATTGCGATACGCAATGCGGCGCGGCAGCCGATGTCGTCTTCCGGCGATGCCACGGAGCTCGTTGATCATGTCGACCCGCTGGCATCCTGCATCGAGCAGTCGGAGCGGCGAAATCTGTGGCTGGTTGCGAGGGAACTGGTATCCGGTGACGCCTATTCGGCACTCTGGCTGCGTTACGCGGAGGACCTTCCGCTGGCCGATGTCGCCAGAACTCTCGATCGGTCGCTCGCATGGACCAAGGTCTCGCTGATGCGCAGCCGCCGCCGGCTTGCCGCTGCGTTGCGGCAGAAGGCTGCCGTCAGTGAAAGGAGTGAAATGTATGGCAAGGTATAAGGATACGGATCTCGAGGAACGGCTGCGCGCTGACGCAAGGCAGGTCAATGCAGAAGTATCGGCAGAACTCCGTTCGCGCATCGATGCATCGATTCGTGCTGCGGGGAAAATGCGTTCCTTGCCGGCCGATCGTGAGGTCAGGCTGCCGGGCTGGTGGCTCAGCGGCCTGACCGGCCTTGCGGCAGCGGCTCTGATCATTTTGCTTATCAACACGAATCGCGAGAACGCTGCCCCGGCAGCTCCGGAAACTGTCGGCGCGGTTGCAACCACGGTCACGCCCGAAGCCGGCGAGCGACTCGGCAACTTTCCACTGAATGTGCGTACCGCGGACCTGACCGGCCCGCTCGAGGAAGAGCTCATCCACCTGCAAGAGGACCTGGAGAAGGTCCGGGAAAGCGTCGAACGCGACCTGCGCTCCACACTCTGACACCGACATTGACCGACGTCGGGTAGCAAGCCCCTCGGGCGCCCAGGCCCGGCTCCGGGGCCATCCCGGATTCCTGCCTGCAATCAAGGGCTTGGGCAAGCAGTACCACATTCTGAAATTGCTGTCCGTAGTGGAAATCAATGCCTGAATAAACTATCCTGCCTGCTGGCCGGGCAGGCGTGTCTGCCGATGCGAAGTCCGGACATAATCGGTTCGCGAAAATCAATAACAGACGCGGCGGCTCACGGGGTTCGATGGGGGAGGCGTCCTGCCAGGGATTGCAGTGTCACAATTCAGATTGAATGAAAGTAGCGTGCTGATCGAGATCATGACGGACGGCTCACCGGCAGCCGTTCAACACTTCCGCAGAACTTCAAGAAAAAGGATGCGACAGGTATGCCTTTAGCAGTTGTATTGATCCTGCTGGTTCTGGGATCGCTCGTATTCCACTTCCTGAGTCCGTGGACATTCACGCCGCTGGCATCGAACTGGAGCCAGATCGACGACACCATCGACATTACTTTCTGGGTCACCGGCTTCGTGTTCGTCGCCGTCAACCTGTTCATGGCCTATTGCGTCATCAGGTACCGCGCCAAAAAGGGCAGCCGCGCGGTTTACGACCCGGAAAACAAGAAACTCGAACTCTGGCTGACGGTGTTCACGACCATCGGTGTCGCCGCCATGCTCGCGCCCGGTCTTTTCGTCTGGGCGAAATTCGTCAAAGTGCCGGACAATGCCATGGAAGTTGAGGCTCTCGGTCAGCAGTGGCACTGGAGCTATCGCCTTCCAGGGACCGATGGCCAGTTCGGCAATGTCACCGCGCGGCTGATCAGTGACGAGAACCCATTCGGCATCGACCCGGCCGATCCGCTGGGACAAGACGATGTGCTGGTTTCCAGCGCCGAGCTGCACCTGCCCGTCAACGTGCCGGTCCGCATGAACCTGCGCTCCAAGGACGTGTTGCACAATTTCACCGTAGCGCAGTTCCGCGTGAAAATGGACCTGGTGCCCGGCATGATCACGCACATGTGGTTCACGCCGACAGAAACCGGAACTTACGAAGTGCTGTGCGAGGAACTTTGCGGTATCGCTCACTTCGCCATGCGAGGTGCAGTAGTCGTGGATGAACAGGACGACTACGAGCAGTGGGTCGCAAGCCATCCGACGTGGGCGGACACACAGGCTGCAAGTCCGGGCAACGCATCGGTTGGAGCTGCGCAGTACGCGGTATGCGCTGCCTGCCATGGCCAGCAGGGCGAGGGACTGCTGGCGCTCAATGCACCGAAAATTGCGGGGCAGGGTGCCTGGTACATGAGAAACCAGATACACGCCTACAAAGCCGGTTTGCGAGGTGTGCACGAGGACGATATCTACGGCAGGCAGATGGCGCCCATGGCCAACATACTGGCCACCGACGATGCGGTCGATAATGTCATCGCGCATATCGCAACGCTGCCGGACAATGCGCCGCCGGCAACCATTACGGGCGATATCTCGAACGGCGCCAAGACCTATGCGGTCTGCGCGTACTGCCACGGCGGCGACGGTCTCGGCATACAGGCAATGAATGCGCCGCGGCTTGCCGGTATGACGGACTGGTACCTGGCGCGACAGCTTGGCCATTTCAGGGACGGCGTGCGCGGGGCGCATCGCCAGGATTACTATGGCCTGCAAATGGGACTTATCGGCGCAATTCTCACCGATGAGCAGAAAATCAACGATGTCATCGCCTACATCAACACGCTTTGATCATTACGGGCATGGCAGCGGAACAGAACTGATCGCACGAACAGTGACAAGGGGAGCCTGATGGCCTACGTTTCAATTGCCGATCGTGATCATGAGATCGAGCATCACGACCCGACTACGTTTTTCACCAAGTACATCTGGAGCCAGGATCACAAAGTCATAGCGATCCAGTACAGTGCAATCGCCATCTTTGTCGGCGTGATTGCGCTGGGCCTGTCGGTAATGATGCGGCTGCAACTCGGTTTCCCCAGCTCGTTTTCTTTCATTACCCCCGAGCACTATTACCAGTTCGTCACCATGCACGGCATGATCATGGTGATTTACCTCTTGACCGCTCTGTTTCTCGGCGGCTTCGGCAACTACCTGATTCCGCTCATGTGCGGTTCGCGGGACATGGTGTTCCCGTACATGAACATGCTGAGCGTGTGGGTGTACGCACTATCGGTCATCATCCTGCTCGCGAGCTTCTTCGTTCCCGGCGGATCGACCGGAGCGGGCTGGACACTGTACCCGCCGCAGGCCATCGCCCAGGGCACGCCTGGCGTCGAATGGGGAATCCTGCTGATGCTGCTGTCACTGGCGGTGTTCATCGTGGCATTCACCATGGGCGGCCTGAACTACGTAACGACAGTGCTGCAGGCCCGTTGCCGCGGCATGACGCTGATGCGCATGCCCCTGTCCGTATGGGGCATATTCACTGCGACCATACTAGGCCTGCTCGCATTCCCGGCGTTGCTGGTCAGCGCCATCATGATGATTCTCGACAAAACCGTGATGACGAGTTTCTTCATGCCGGCCATGATTTCCGGCGGAGTACAGCTGAGCCACGAAGGCGGCAGCCCGGTGCTGTTCCAGCATCTTTTCTGGTTTTTTGGTCATCCAGAGGTCTACATCGTCGCACTTCCGGCATTCGGCATCGTCTCCGACGTGCTGGCAACGCATGCCCGGAAAAACATCTTCGGTTACCGCATGATGGTCTGGGCCATATTGGCCATCGGCGGCCTGAGTTTCGTCGTCTGGGCGCATCACATGTACGTCAGCGGCATGAATCCGTATTTCGGATTCTTCTTTGCCACCACCACGCTGATCATTGCGGTGCCGACGGCACTCAAGGTCTACAACTGGGTGCTGACATTGTGGCAGGGCAACATTCATCTGCGGGTGCCAATGCTGTTTGCCATCGGTTTCATTTTCACATTCATCCACGGCGGCTTGACCGGCATTTTTCTCGGCAACGTGGTGGTAGACCTGCCACTCTCGGACACCTATTTCGTCGTAGCCCACTTTCACATGGTGATGGGCGTGTCGCCGGTGCTCGTGGTATTCGCAGCCATCTATCACTGGTTCCCGAAAATCACTGGCAGGATGTACGACGAGCGGTTGGGCCGCTGGCACTTCTGGCTGACATTCCTCGGTACCTACTCAATCTACCTGCCGATGCATTACCTCGGATTCCTCGGCGTGCCGCGCCGCTATTTCGCGATGGGCGATACCGCGTTCATGCCGGAATCGGCGCACACGCTGAATGCGAGCATCACGATATCCGCAATCTTCGTGGCGTTGACGCAGATACTGTTCTTCATCAACATCATCAAGAGCATGAGGAGCGGAAAGAAAGCCGATTCCAATCCCTGGGGCGCAACGACACTCGAATGGCAGACGCCGGACACGCCGCCGAAACACGGCAACTGGGGACATGAGCTGCCGGTGGTGCACCGCTGGGCCTACGATTACAGCGTGCCCGGATACCACGAGGACTTCATCCCGCAGAACGTGGGGCCGGACAAAGCGCCGGTGGGCCGCGATCACGGTGTAAATCACTAGGCAGGCCTCCATGACGATCACGCTTGTATTTCTCGCCGGCATCATGGCGACCATCATCGGCTGGCTGCTGAAGCAGACACTGAACACGCAACCGTGGGTAGCCAGCGCCGCGGACGATGCCGTGTCCGGGCGATCGCTGGACTCGAATTCGAAGACCGTCGCCCTGACGATGTTCCTCACCGTTGCTACGTCGCTGTTTGCGCTGTTCATCAGCGCGTACACGATGCGCATGCACATGCATGACTGGAGTCCGGTTACCGAGCCGAACCTGCTGTGGTTCAACACCGCGCTGCTGGTACTCGCGAGTGTTGCTTACCAGCTGACCCGCAATGCGGCTGTGGCAGGGCGCACCAGCGCACTGAAACCCGGACTGGCGATCGCCGGCCTCTTGACCGTGCTGTTTCTCGGCGGGCAATTTCTTGCCTGGCGGCAGCTCGATGCGTCCGGTTATTACGTGGCAAGCAACCCTGCAAATGCGTTCTTCTACCTGCTGACGGCCGTGCATGGCTTGCACCTGCTCGGCGGGATGTACGTGTGGGCGCGATCGACGGCCAGGACCTGGGCCGGCGCCGAGGCTGACAGCGTTCGCCTGAGCATCGAGTTGTGCACCGTCTACTGGCACTACCTGTTGCTGGTGTGGCTGGTGTTGTTTGGCTTGTTGTTGTCGACCTGAAAACTGTCGATCTGAATAAGGATAGAGAAATATGTCGGAAGCAGTGCTGACCCCGGGCCTGAAAGGCGTGGTGGGCGATTTAGCCAGCGACAAGCAGGCGTTCCACGTGCCCTGGGGCAAGGCGATGATGTGGATTTTCCTGCTGTCCGACACCTTTATCTTCAGCTGCTTCCTGATTTCCTACATGAAGGTTCGTCTGTCGGCCACCGACCCGTGGCCGTATCCGAGCGAAGTGTTTGCACTGTCGTTTGGTGGTGACCCCATTCCGCTGGTACTGATCGCGATCATGACCTTCGTGCTGATTACCTCGAGCGGCACCATGGCCATGGCAGTCAACATGGGTTATCGCAAGGACCGCACTAAGACTTTCTGGCTGATGGTCGCGACAGCCGTGCTCGGCGCAACTTTCGTCGGCATGCAGGCTTTCGAGTGGACGAAGCTGATCGTCGATGAGGGCGTCCGACCCTGGGGCAATCCGATGGGCGCGGCGCAATTCGGTGCGAGCTTCTTCATGATCACCGGTTTTCACGGCATGCACGTGTCGGCCGGCGTCATTTACCTGTTGGTCGTCGCGTTTCGCGTGAAGAGCGGTTTTTATGAGAAGCGCGGCGGCAAATACGAAATCGTCGAGATTGCCGGCCTGTACTGGCATTTCGTCGACCTCGTCTGGGTCTTCATCTTCGCTTTCTTCTATCTTTGGTAACGATTCGGGAGTCATCGCACATGGCGAGCCAGGAAGGGCAACAACATCCGCTCAGCATCTATTTCTGGATCTGGGGCTTGCTGTTCGTCGTCAGTTTCTTTTCCTACATGGTGGACTATCTTGCATTGCAGGGAAATCTGCGGTGGACGCTGATCCTCGTCTTCATGCTCGTGAAGGCCGGATTCATCGTGGCCATTTTCATGCACATGAAATGGGAGCGGCTGGCGCTGAAGCTGGCCATCCTGACGCCTCCGGTCGCCATACTGATCTTCATATGGCTCATGGTTTACGAAGGCGACTACACTTTCCTGACCCGCATTGAATTCTTCGGCGAGAGCACCATGGTGCCGGAGTCTCCTCACCACTAGAAAAGCCAAACAGTCTGTATAGGGCCGCCGCGGGGGATGCTGTTTGCGGGATGGCTCCCTTCGGTGCGCTTAATTCCCGTCATCGTACTCCCTGGTGGCAGAAAGAAAAAGGTGCCGGATTTATTTTCCGAAACTACCTGCCCGGTAAAAAAATAAATCCGGCACCCTTTTCGGAAAATAAATCCGGCACCTTTTTCTTTCTGCCACCAGGGAGTACGATGACGGGAATTAAGCGGACCGAAGGGAGCCATCCCATCTTCGTACTCCCTGGTGGCAGTGCCGAATCATAGCGACCGGATGCGTTACAATGCCGCCATGGGCAGGGCAATCATTCTGGTACTCGACTCCTTTGGTATCGGCGCCACCGCCGATGCCGATCGCTTCGGCGATGTCGGCGCCAACACCTTGGGTCACATCGCAGAGAAGCGGGCGTCGGTTCAGCCGCTGAAGCTGCCGAATCTTGCGAGTCTCGGTTTGCTGCGGGCGGCGGAGGAGTGCAGCGGCGACTACCCGGCAGGCTGCAGCCGTGATGCGAAGATCATCGGTGCATACGGTTATGCGCGCGAGCTGAGCAGCGGCAAGGACACCCCGAGCGGACACTGGGAAATTGCCGGCGTGCCGGTGCTGTTCGACTGGGGTTATTTCACCAAAGCAACGGACACTTTCCCGCGCGAGCTGCTCGACAAACTCATCGCCCGCGCCGGCCTGTCGGGCGTGCTGGGTAACTGTCACGCGTCGGGAACGACCATTGTCGAAGAGCTCGGCGAAGAGCACATGCGCACCGGCAAGCCGATCGTCTATACCTCGGCCGACAGCGTGTTCCAGATTGCCTGTCATGAGGAGACTTTCGGCCTCGATCGCCTGTACGAACTTTGCGAGATCGCGCGCGAGCTTGTCAACGAGTACAACGTGGGACGCGTGATCGCCCGGCCATTCATCGGTACCAGCGCACAGAACTTTTCCCGCACCGGAAACCGGCGCGACCTCACGGTCGAGCCGCCGTCGGCGACATTGCTGGACCGGCTGGTCGAGAGCGGCGGCGAGGTGATCAGCGTTGGCAAGATCGCCGATATTTTCGCGCATCGCGGCATCACGAAAAAAATCAAGGCAACGGGCAATCCGGCGCTGTTCGACGCGACCCTGGACGCTCTTCGCACGGCCCCGGATCGCTCGATCGTTTTCACCAACTTCGTGGACTTCGACATGCTGTACGGCCATCGACGCGATGTCGAGGGCTATGCGGCGGCGCTCGAGTATTTTGACGGCCGCTTGCCCGAACTGCTGAAATCGATGTTGCCGGATGACCTGCTGATCATCTGCGCGGACCACGGTTGCGATCCGACGTGGCCGGGCAGCGATCATACGCGCGAGCACATACCGGTGCTGGCCTACGGCGCCGGTGTAACACCTGGATCCCTCGGCGAACGAGAAACGTTCGCCGACATCGGCCAGAGCCTCGCCGGTCATTTCGGCCTGCGTCCGATGGATTACGGGCGGAGCTTTCTCAACTGAAACGGTCGCGGGCAGTCAAGCGCTGAATCAGGGTATGGTCTTGCCACCGTCCCAGAACATGTACTGCTCGTCCGTGCCCTCGATCCGGTTCTGAATCCATTCGCGGGCGTCTTCGACATTGGAGAAAAAGGCGAGGGGCATGCCCCTGTTGACAGCAACCGATTCGACGAAGTCGCCCATTTCGCCCATCTCCTCTTCGACATAGGCGATCGATTCGAACTTCCCGAGCAGTCGCATGGCGCCTTCCGAAGCAAGAGTGAAGACTTCCATCGCCTCCAGTCTGGGACCTGTGAGTTTTTCGTGGATGAGAACGCGGAAACAATCGTGCTTCTCGGCTGCTGCCAGCACATCCTGCATGTAACTGAGTACGGTCTCGCGAGAATTCGTACCCGTGACATCGAAGTAAAGGTAGTTGCCCCGGTCTTCGATACTGAGCTGATAGGACATGCTGCAATGACCCTGTGATGGTCGTGTTTCCGGTCTCGTTCCGCAACAATAGAGCAGCGCGGCAATTGCAGCAAGCGATGGCTTGATTCGTCACGGCTGTCAGCAACTGGTCGCCGGTGCCGGCTTGATCGCCGAAGTCTATTCGTGCGATCAACGGGCAGGCCCCCGCCACATGACTGCATAGGAAGCGCCAATCGTCGGTTCAAGAAATTTCGCGCGGGTGGTGTAGCCGAGACGCTCGTAAAAAGGTTCGTTTCGGGGAGTAAAGGTCTCGAGAAACGTAGCGATGCCAGCCCGGTCGGTTTCCTCCAGCACGGTTTTCATCAGTGCGACGCCCTGGCCCCGTCCCTGCAAGGGTGGAGCAATACCGATAATCGAGAGGTACCAGCAATCCTCTGCAACAATCGTCATCGTGTGCGCATGCATGAACGCCGTTATCGCGGCGTGGACTTCACAGCACCGATCTCCCATGTGCTCCGCAATAAATTTTTTTTTCCTCGACGAAAGCGATTTCCGAATAGCGGGATCGAGCGGCAAATTCCAGATTGCGGCGCCGGCGGATCGATCCTTCGGGAAACACAGGCGGCCGTGTTGTTCGGCTTCAATCATGGAGTAATCGAGGTAGCGTAACATTGCGTGCTTCGCCATCGCCGCATCCGGCGATACCGCGGACTCGAGTGTGCGGTAGAAACCGTCGTCGATGAGGGCGCCGTACAAAGCCCGGGCTGCTGCCGGATAGCGGCAGACGGAGCTCACTGGGCAGACAGTTGGCAAACGACGGGCGCAGGCCGGGGAAAATTCCAGCGTGGATTCGATTCGTCGATGAACTGATCTTCCCGGAGCGTGCCGCGCCGGCTTTTCATCCAGTCGACGACGACATCGCGAAACAGGGGGCCTTCGAACTCGATTCTGAAACCGTCGGGCGGCATTACCGGCGTTAGCACGTCATCGCCTCCGCTCGCCAGGAAATCGTTGGTGACGACCAGCAGCCGGTCGTGGTCAAGAATCTCATTGCCGGACGCGTCACGCACGGTGATGTCGAGCTCACCGTCCGCACATCCGGCGTCGACAGCAATGCCGCTGGTGTGTCCGCGCCGGACCGGTCCTTCAATCTGGTTCGCCAGCACGGTTTTCAGTTCGGCGCCGGAGAGGCTCAAGTGCACGATCCGGTTGTCGAAAGGAAACACTTCGTAAACGCTGCCGTAGGTCAGGTCGCCCGGCGGCAGGTCAGCGCGAATTCCCCCGAGCGTATTGTGTATGGCTACATCTGCCCGTGGGTCGGATGCCAGCAGGATGTCGGTCATGAGATTTCCGATCGGCGATTCGGGAGCCGGGCCGCGCCTGATGGCGGTCTCGAGCCGCGGTCCGAGCTTCTCGGCCTTGAGTTGCGCTGCGTCCGCAACGGCCGGGGCAAGCACCCGGGCAATGGCGTTGTCCGGACGCACCGCGCGGCCTTCATAGACAGCCTCGCTGACACCATCCGCACCGGCAGTCGCACGGCAGTGGCCGGTTCCGTTGTCGACGTAGCGGCAAATCCGCTGCGGCGGAAAAATTCGGCGATCGCTGATGTGGCGCGCATCGATGCGGAATTCGACCCGGCCGAAGAATTGTCCTCCGGACCACGACGAGATGATGGCGATGCCGTTCACTTCGTGCGCCATGCCCTTGTGCATGTGCCCGCCGACGATAAGGTCGACGAGCCCGGCCGGCAATGCGCGGGCAACGGTGAAAATCTCCGAGTCGGCAAGACAACTTTCGAGGTCCGCCGGATCGTCGAAGCGTTCGCAGCTGCCGCCGGCATGTGCGGTCACGATGATCAAGTGCGCGCCGGCCGCCCGAAGCGCCTCGGCTTCCACCTGAATCGTTCCGGCAAGTTCCGCGACCCGCAGGCCCTGAAGGTGTGCCGCCAGCGTCGATTCCGGCGTGTTCCGGCTGGTGACACCGATGATGCCGGCCGTTATGCCGGCGACCTGTATGCGCTGTGATGGTTGCACGTTCGGCCAGGCTACCGGTGCACCGGTACTGTCGTCGATCAGGTTTGCGGCAAGGAACGGAAAGTTGGCTTCCGCCGCCCGGGCCTTCAGCGCCCCTCGCGGGTCGTCGCCTGAGTGTGTGGCAACCACCGCCGGTCCTTCAGGGCCGAAATCGAACTCGTGATTGCCGATGGCGGCGGCGTCGTAGCCGAGTGCGTTGTAAGCATCGACGACCGGCGCACCCTCCTTCAAATTGGACTCCAGCGTCCCCTGCCACATGTCCCCGGCATCGATCAGCAGGACCGCCCCACCGTCGCGGGCGCGGACTGATCGAAGATTGGCAACGTAACCCCCGAACAGGGCGAGCCCGCCGGCGCCATCCCGCTCGACGATGTTGCCGTGCACGTCGTTCGTGCCGATGACAGAAAGCGTGATGCTGCGGTCCCCGCCCTGGCGATCGGCTTTCGGGACGTCCGTGCCGCAACCGACCTGGATCAGCAGCAGCAACGGGAGTAGCAGGCAAGTTGCGATACTCTTCATTGCAGCACAGTCATCCCATCAGGACGCGCGATCGGTACATTTGGATTGTTCTGAATCCTGCCGCTCCGCTTCGCGGCGCTGCAGTTTCCGGCGGATGAGTTCGAGTTCGCGTTCATGCCGCTCCCGTCCGAGCGGCAGCATGAAGAAATACCAGATCAGCGCGGCAAGCCCGGCGAGGCAACCAATAGCAAGCACGTACTGCATGCTATCCGGCCGGACAAGCGAATGCGGTTGTCGTGTTCAACGGTTTCTCTCGGTCAGCGCGGCCTGGATTCGCGCGGCAAGTGCGCGTGCTTCGCGCGCTACACGCGCGGTATCGATGGTCAGCATCTCGCGGTTACGCATGAGCAGTTTGCCGTCGACGACAACGCTGACGACATCCTGCTCGTCGGCGACATACACGAGGTGCGATATGACATCGTAGGTCGGCACGAAATGCACGTCGTCGAACGATACCTGGATGACATCCGCTTTGTGCCCGGCTACGAGATCTCCGACGATGCCACCGAGGCCGACGGATTCGGCACCGCCCCGGGTCGCCATAGTCAATACCGTCGTTGCGGACATGACTTCCGGGTTCATCTGCTCGACCTTTTGCAGGAAAGACGCGAGCCGCATTTCTTCCCACATATCGAGGTCATTGTTGCTGGCGGCACCGTCTGTGCCGAGGCCCATGCGGACGCCGGCCTGCAGCATTTTCGTCACCGGCGATATGCCGGAAGCAATTTTCATGTTGGACGTCGGGTTGTGTATGACACCGACCTTGCGTTCAGCCAGTATCGCTATTTCCTCATCGGTCGGCCACACGACGTGCGCGCCGATGGTCGGGCCGTCGAGAAAACCAATCGACTCGAACAGCTTGATCGTCGTCATCCCGTAGGTCTGTTTCGAATACTCGAGTTCGTATGGCGATTCCGACATGTGGATGCTGATCGGGATCCCGGCTTCGTTGGCCGCTTCGCGAGTCGCCCGCAGCTGATCCGCGTTCAGCGTGTAATTGGCGTGCGGACCGAAGATCGGCATTATGCGGCTGTTGCGGTCTTTCCAGCGATTGATGAATTCCATGCCCTTCGTTATCGAATCCGTGGCGCCTTCGGCATCCGGGCTGCGCTGGTCTATCACCGTCGCCGATACGAAAGCGCGCATGCCGCAGGACTCGACCACTTCGGCGATGACATCCGGGTAGTAATACATATCGACAAACGTCGTGGTGCCGCCACGTATCATTTCCCAGCAGGCGAGCTCGGTGCCGATGCGCACGAACTCGGCATCGACGAACTCGACTTCGGCGGGAAAAATGTAGTTGTTCAGCCAGTCCATCAGGGCGAGATCGTCTGCAACGCCGCGTAGCAGCGTCATCGCTGCATGCGAATGGCCGTTGATCAGTCCGGGAAGCACGATGCGGTTGTCGCCGGGAAGTGTCTCCACGGCTTGGTAAGCGGCGTGAATCTCCGCCGCCGGTCCTGCTGCAATGATCAGCCCGGCATCGATGGCCACGGCGCCGTCCCGGTGGACCGTGCCGTTCCTGTCCATGGTGACGACGTAGTCGCCCTCGACGATCAGGTCGATCCGGTCGCCCTTTTCACCGACGGCTTCTGAGACCGTTCCCTTAACCGGCGCGTTGGATTCGCGCTGGCAGGCCTGCAAGAGCAGGCCTGAAAATACGAGAAAAATGAAGTGCTTGCTGGTGGTATTCATGCAGCATCCTTTTGTGCCGCATTGTAACATTCCGGCTAGTCAGGGTCGTTTGTGGGCCGCGATTATAAAAGAATGTTCCATTTTAAACACAGTATTATTGGCACATGATGAAATCGACCGCAGCTCAACAACTTGCGATCCCGTCGTTCGCGGCGCCGCGCGGCGGCCGGCTGACGGCGGAGATGGTGAAGGCCTACAGGGAGACGGGCGTCATCGTGCTCAAGGATTTCGTATCTTTGGCCGCGTGCGAAAAGCTCAGGAAGCGGGTGTCGGAATTGGTGGCCGAGTTCGATCCCGGAGAAGTGCGCAGCGTGTTTTCCACCACCCGGCCTGAGCAACTAACGGACAGTTACTTCATCGACTCCGGAGACAAGATCCGTTTCTTCCTCGAAGCCAACGCCTTCGATGAAGCGGGGCGTTTGAGGCAAACGAAGGAAAACAGCCTGAACAAGATGGGTCATGCCATGCACGACATCGACCCGGTGTTCGATCGGTTTTCGCACTCGCCCGAACTCGACCGGGCAGCTCGAGCGCTCGGCATTGCCGATCCGGTGATCATCCAGTCGATGTACCTGTTCAAACCGCCGCGCATCGGTGCCGAGGTAGTATGCCACCAGGACTCGACCTACATTTACACGGAACCCGAATCCTGCATCGGGTTCTGGTTTGCGCTCGAGGATGCGACGATCGAAAACGGCTGCATGTACTTCATCGCCGGCGGGCATCGTGGCCCGTTGCGGCAACGCAATCACCGCCTAGAGGACGGATCGCTGCGTAACGACGTTTTGAGCGATGAACCGTTTGACGAGGACAAAAAAATTGCCGCCGAAGTCACCGCCGGGTCGCTCGTGATCTTCGATGGCAGGGCGCCGCACTTGAGTGGAGAAAACCGTTCGGCCAAATCCCGTCACGCGTATTCCCTGCACGTCATCGACAGGTGCTGTCATTACCCGGCAGACAACTGGCTGCAACGCGGGTCGGAACTGCCGCTTCGGGGCTTCGTGTGAACGTTCTTGCGAAAGGTCCTGATGCTCTTTACTGACGTCATTCGCAAGAAACGCGACGGTGGCACGCTGTCTCAGGAGGAGATCGCATATTTCGTTGCCGGTCTTGCCGATGGCAGCATTCCGCCGGAGCAGGTGTCGTCACTGGCAATGGCGATATTCCTCAATTCCATGTCGCCGGCCGAGGCCGGCGCGCTGACCATGGCGATGGCGCGCTCGGGCACGGTGCTCGACTGGGCAAAAGAAAATCTGAACGGTCCGGTGGTCGACAAGCACTCGACCGGCGGCGTGGGCGACAAGGTCAGCATCATGCTGGCGCCGATTGCGGCTGCCTGCGGCTGCTTCGTACCGATGATCTCCGGCCGCGGGCTCGGGCATACCGGCGGCACGACGGACAAGGTCGAATCCATACCGGGATACACGTCGATGCCCGACTTCGACCGTTTTCGCCAGGTCGTAAAATCCGTCGGCTGCGCGATCATCGGACAGACGGCGGACCTCGCGCCTGCCGATCGGCGCTTCTATGCCATACGCGATGTCACGGGAACCGTGGAATCCATTCCGCTCATCACCAGTTCTATTCTCGCCAAGAAAATCGCCGCAGGGCTGGACGGCCTGGTAATGGATGTGAAAGTCGGGTCCGGATCCTTCATGCCGAGCTACGAGAAATCGCGGGAGCTCGCGCAAAGCATCATTGCCACCGCGAGCAAGGCCGGACTGAAGTCCCATGCATTGCTGACCGACATGAATGAAGTACTTGGGAAAACGGCGGGCAATGCGCTCGAGATTGCCGAGTCCGTCGAGTACCTGACGAACACGATTCGTGATCCGCGCCTTGATGAAGTCGTGCGCGCGCTGTGTGCCGAAATGCTGGTCCTGACCGGCGTGGAATCTGACCGGGACGCGGCGATCGACAAGGTCGAGCAAGCCATAGTATCGGGTCGTGCCGCGGAGGTTTTCGGCCGCATGGTGGCCGAGCTCGGAGGGCCGGCGGATTTCGTCGCCCGTTACCAAAAATATCTGCCGGCAGCGCAAGCGCACACACCGGTGACTACCGAACGGGACGGATATCTCACCGAAGTGAATGCGTTTGCCGTGGGTAATGCCATCATCGAGCTCGGAGGCGGACGCCGGGTGCTCGGGGAAAAACTCGACCTGTCGGTCGGCTACAGCGACGTCGTTCCGATTGGCACATTCGTCGGCCCCAATGTTCCATTGGCCACGGTGCACGCGGCATCGAAAGCGAAAGCAGAGCAGGGGGCGGCGATGCTGCGACGTGCCTGCACGATTGCCGATACGAAACCGGAGATCCGGCGCATCGTATACGAAAGGATCACGGCCGATTTGTGAGGCATGACCAGCGTGAAGCCGGTATGCTTGAAATCACAATCAGACTGTAACAATCAATAACGCAATCAGCGGTCGGGGGACCTGGCATGGCTGGCACATTCATAGGGCTGCTCGGGATAGTCGTTGTTCTCGGCCTGGCCTGGCTGCTATCCGGTAATCGCAAAGCCATCAACCTGCGCATCGTCGGCGCGGCTTTTGCTCTGCAGGCAGTTGTCGGTGCGATCGTCGTCTATTCGTCGGCTGGAAAAGCCGCGATCGAAAAAATGAGCAACGCAGTACTGAACGTCATGGGCTATTCCCGCGAGGGCATCGAGTTCGTCTTCGGCGGTCTGGCCACGACGGATGGCATCTGGAGCTTTGCCATTAACGTACTGCCGATGATCGTGTTTTTCTCGGCGCTGATGTCGGTGCTCTATCACCTGAAGATCATGCAGATCGTCGTGAAACTGATCGGCGGTGCGCTACGCTGGGTCATCGGCACGCGTGCAGTCGAGTCGCTGAACGCAGCGGCCAATATTTTCATCGGCCAGACCGAAGCGCCGCTGGTCGTTCGCCCCTATCTCAGCAAGCTCACGGATCCACAGCTCTTCGCGGTGATGGTATCCGGGGTCGCCTCGATCGCCGGCACCGTGATGCTCGCCTATGTGCAAATGGGCGCGGAACTGAAGTATCTGCTCGCCGCCAGTTTCATGGCGGCGCCGGGTGGACTACTCATGGCGAAGATCATTATGCCCGACGAGGACTTCGTCGCCGGAGTGAAGGAAGAGCGGCTGGTTATGGCGGACAGCCAGCACGAGAACGTCATTCTTGCCGCGGCCGTCGGCGCTGCCGACGGGGTGAAGCTTGCGGTCAATATCGGCGCCATGCTGGTCGCCTTCGTCGCGTTGATCGCGCTGTTCAACGGACTGGTCGGCGGGCTTGCGGGGCTGGTCGGCATAGAGGGCCTGACCTTGCAGAAAATGCTGGGCTGGCTGTTCGCACCGATCATGTACCTTCTTTCCATACCTTGGGCCGAAGCGCAGGCAGCGGGCGCGCTGTTCGGCGAGAAACTGATATTGAACGAGTTCGTCGCTTTCAGTCACATGGCGGAGTACCTGGCCGGGATGAGCGACAAGACCAGGGCCATCGTGACATTCGCGCTGTGCGGATTTGCCAATCTCTCATCGATCGCGATTTTGCTCGGCGGCCTTGGCAGCCTGGTGCCGGAAAAGAAAGAGCTCATTGCGCGATTCGGCATCAAAGCCGTGGCCGCGGGCTCGCTGTCGAACCTGATGAGCGCGGCCATGGCGGGAATCCTGCTGAGCTTCTGAGCCGGTATGAAAGAACGCGTCATCATCGACTGCGATCCCGGGCAGGAAGATGCCATCAACCTGTTGCTCGCCCTGTCGTCACCGGACGAGCTCGAGGTACTCGGAATCACCACGGTTGCCGGCAACGTTCCCCTCGATCTGACGGAACGGAACGCCCGCATGATGTGCGATATCGCAGGGCGCAGCGATGTGCCGGTTTTCGCAGGATGTGCGCGTCCAATCTCGCGCCCGCTCGTCACTGCGGAAAACGTGCACGGAAAAACCGGCATCGACGGCGTGGACCTGTTCAAACCGCGGCAGCGGCTTGAGAGCCGGCACGCTGTCGACTTCATTGTTAATACGCTCATGAAATCGGATGATGCAGCCGTAACGCTCGTGCCAACGGGTCCTCTGACCAACATTGCCACGGCGATCCGGAAGAATCCGTCCGTCGTGCCGAAGATAAAGCACATCGTGCTGATGGGCGGTGCCATGCGGGAGGGCGGGAATACAACGCCGTCCGCGGAGTTCAATATTTACGTCGATCCGGAAGCGGCCGAAACTGTGTTTGCCAGCGGCCGGCCGATTACGGCGATGGGTCTCGATGTGACCCACAAGGTGCTGGCAACGTCGGCGCGCATCGCGCGGATAAAAGCGCTGGGCAACGTCGCAGCGAAAGCGACAGCGGGGATGCTCGAGTTTTTCTCGCGGCACGACACGGCAAAATATGGAGTCGATGGCGCGCCGTTGCACGATCCTTGCACGGTCGGGTTTTTGCTGAAGCCGCAGCTTTTTCGTGGAAAGCTTTGCAATATAGCCATCGAAACGCAGTCTCCGCTGACGCTGGGCCACACCGCGGTCGATTTCTGGGGTGTAAGCCGGCGGCCGATGAACGCAACCTGGGTTTACGACGTAGATGCCGACGGGTTTTACGAACTCCTGACCGCTCGACTTGCCCGGTTCGGGGCGCGGTGATCGTGATGAGCGGCCGCGCAATATCTGTCGTTGTGGTGGGGTCGGTCAATCTCGACCTGGTCGCTACAGTCGGCCGGCTGCCGGGTCCCGGCGAGACCGTCACCGGCGCGACGCTGAACCGCTATCCCGGCGGCAAAGGTGCGAACCAGGCACTCGCCGCCCGCCGGCTCGGCGCCAATGTGCATCTCGTTGCCAATGTCGGATGTGATGCCGCAGCCGACGAAGCGTTGCGGCTGGTTCGCGACGAAGGCGTCGATTTGTCGTATTGCTCGATCGATGACATCACGCCGACCGGGATCGCGCTGATCAGTGTTGCCGATTGCGGTGAGAACCAGATCGTCGTGGCTCCGGGCGCGAATCGCACGTTAAATCCGGATACTCTGCGCCTGCCGAAAGCCGATGCGCTCATCTGCCAGCTCGAGGTGCCTGCGGCGACCCTGAGCCGCGCCGCGCGCGAGTTTCGCGGATTCTTCTGCATTAATCTCGCGCCGGCGCTCGACGTTCCGGCGGAACTTATCGAACGCGCTGATCTCATCGTCATGAACCAGACCGAAGCCGCCTGGTACGGCCAACGTGTGGACCGCTGCAGGGGACTCGTCGCCGTCACCCAGGGCGCCGGTGCGGCAATTCTGTCCCGCGAGGGCCGGGTGATTGCCGAGGCGGTTCCGCCGTCAGTGCAAAGTGTCGATACCGTCGGCGCCGGCGATTGTTTCACCGCAGCGCTGACACTTGCGCTGATCGAGGGCCAGGCACCGCAGGACGCGTTGCGATTCGCGTGCGCTGCCGGCGCGGCTGCCACGACCAAAGCCGGCGCGCAGCCGTCGATGCCCGATCGCACCGCCGTCGAATCCCTCCTGTAGGAGCCCGCACCGCGGGCGACCGAATTTCGCACGATCTTCGTCGTCACCTGTAGGAGCCTGCATTGCAGGCGACGCGATCATAGCCAGATCGCATCCCATAACGGATACTCCCGACAGCTCCTCACAATTCCCGTTCTTTGCGGATTGGCGACAATATATCGAGCGACCGCTGGCAGATCTTCTTCTCTCCTTATCGCCCGGTCATAAAATCCCCGTTGCCAAACCGGAGCAGCGTGACCGCTCGCGGAGTTGATCCTTCGCGCAGAGTGAGACTTCACGTTATGCACAATCCGGGAAAGACTGCACTTTCCCGTGAGGTCCAGCAGCCAGTGCAAGTGGTCCGGCATCACGACGTAGCAAAGCGTAATCGCGCGCCCGGCTTCAGTTTCATGTCTCAAGCAGCTGACAATGATTCGTCCCATGTACAGGTCCTCGAACAAAGGTCGTCGTTCGTGGGCGATCGCTGTCACGTGGTAATCCTGACCGGCAATGGACGTACGGCCCTTTCGTAGCTGCCGAACGCCACGTTCGGGGATTTGGGAATCGAGAGGCATGGATAGAGGTTGACACGACCGACGTTACGCATCGTCGGCCAATTCCGGTCATTTGCGCGAGATTCGAAATCGCTGTCGCCTGCAATGCAGGCTCC
>CAYXKM010000223.1:0-11462 GCA_964465665.1 uncultured Woeseiaceae bacterium | reverse complement strand
GCTGTCGCACCGTTACATCTCGGACCGGCAACTTCCGGACAAGGCCATCGACCTCATCGACGAGGCCGCATCGCGCATTCGTATCGAGATCGATTCGAAGCCCGAGGTCATGGACAGGCTGGAACGCCGCATCATCCAGTTGAAGATCGAACGCGAGGCGCTGAAAAAAGAATCGGACGATGCCTCGAGAAAACGCCTCGAGGATCTCGAAACCCAGCTTTCCGATCTCGAGCGCCAGTACTCCGATCTCGAGGAAGTGTGGAAGGCTGAGAAAGCGGCGATGCAGGGTGCAGCGCATATCAAGGAAGAACTGGAGCGTACCCGCCTCGAACTGGAAACCGCTCACCGCGCCGGCGACCTCACGCGCATGTCGGAACTCCAGTACGGGCGCATTCCGGAACTGGAGAAGCAGCTTGCCGAGGCCATGAAAGCCGAGTCGAAGGAAACGACGCTTTTGCGCAACAACGTCACCGAGGAAGAAGTGGCCGAGATAGTTTCCAAGTGGACCGGTATCCCGGTGTCGAAAATGCTGGAAGGCGAGAAAGAGAAGCTGTTGCAGATGGAAGCGATCGTGCGACAACGCGTCGTCGGACAGGACGAGGCCCTGACCGCCGTGGCCAATTCCATCCGCCGATCACGGGCCGGGCTTTCGGATCCGAGGCGACCGATCGGTTCGTTCCTGTTCCTCGGTCCTACCGGCGTCGGCAAGACCGAGTTGACCAAAGCGCTGGCGGGCTTCCTGTTCGATACCGACGAAGCGATGGTGCGCCTCGACATGTCCGAGTTCATGGAAAAGCACTCGGTTGCACGCTTGATCGGCGCGCCCCCGGGTTACGTCGGTTACGAGGAGGGCGGTTACCTGACCGAGGCGGTCAGGCGGCGGCCCTATTCTGTAATTTTGCTCGACGAAATCGAGAAAGCGCACCCGGATGTGTTCAACATCCTTCTGCAGGTGCTGGATGACGGCCGACTGACCGACGGCCACGGCAGGACCGTGGATTTCCGCAACTGTGTCATCGTCATGACCTCCAATCTCGGATCACAAATGATCCAGGAGCTCACTGGCGAGCAGAACTATGCCGCAATGAAGTCGGCAGTGATGGACGTCGTGTCGCAGCATTTCCGACCCGAGTTCATCAACCGCGTCGATGACGTGGTCGTGTTTCATCCGCTGGGACGTGAACACATTCGCAAGATTGTCGATATCCAACTGGGTTACCTGCACCAACGTCTCGCCGATCGTGACATGACAATCGTGCTGACGGATGCCGCACGCGACAAACTCGCCGCATCCGGCTTCGATCCGGTGTATGGGGCACGGCCACTGAAGCGCGCGATTCAGCAGCAAGTGGAGAATCCGCTGGCCCAGGAAATCCTGCGCGGCCGGTTCGAACCGGGAGACACGATCGAAATCGGTGTTGGCGACGATCACCTGGAGTTTCAGAAGGCGGCCTGATACTTCTATAATGCGTCGCGGCTTCCGGGCCGATCCCGGCCCTGATCAATGAGTTATCTGGAGAATCGTGCATGCCCATCTATGAGTATGCCTGCAGGAATTGCGAACACACGCTGGATGCATTGCAGAAAATCAGCGACGAGCCGCTGCTCGAATGTCCGGCGTGCGGGCAACCGC
This sequence comes from uncultured Woeseiaceae bacterium, assembly GCA_964465665.1. Classification (GTDB taxonomy): domain Bacteria; phylum Pseudomonadota; class Gammaproteobacteria; order Steroidobacterales; family Woeseiaceae; genus JAKEGN01. Next base: position 9,829 of record CAYXKM010000223.1, on the reverse strand, counting down.
AGCTGAAGCGCCTGATTTCGGCGCCACGATTCCGGCTCAAGGGTGCGGGCTGGTACGAAACGGATTTCAAGAAGGACAAGCAGCGAAATCTGGTCAAGACTGACGGTGATTCCACGTCGGCCGGCAGCAAATCCGAATCCACAGAGTCGACATCCGTGGGCAAGGCGGATGGCGACAAAAGCGAGAGCAAGACGGCCGCGAAATCAGCTGACGGCAAGAACGGTGCAAGCAAGACGGCCTCGAAGTCTGTCGACACCAAGGATACTTCAAGCAAGTCCACCTCAAGCAAGACCAGCGAAAGCAAATCTGAATAGGGCCAACCACCGAATGAAGCGTTTACGCCGGTACCTGGTTGCAGGAATTCTTGTGTGGCTGCCCCTGGCAGTGACGATCATCGTAATCAGGTTCCTGCTGGAGCTGATGGACAAAAATCTCCGGTTCGTGCCGAAGCAATACCTTCCGGAGACGTGGCTGGGGTTTCCGATACCGGGCCTCGGCCTCGTGCTGACCATACTGGTGTTGCTCCTCACCGGAGTGCTGGTAGCCAACATTGTCGGCCGTTCTGCCGTCAAATTATGGGAATCCTTGCTTGTACGTATTCCTATCGTCCGCACAGTCTATTCGGGCGTCAAAAAGTTCTCCGAAGTCGTTTTCTCGGATTCCGGCCAGTCCTTCAAAAAAGTGCTGTTGATCGAGTATCCGCGAAAAGGCCTCTACAGCCTTGCTTTCCAGACGGCGTCCCAGTTGCAGGAAGTACAGGCAAAGACGGCAGAGGATGTGATCTGCGTTTTCCTTCCGACCACGCCGAACCCGACCTCCGGCTTCATTTTCCTGGTGCCGAGAAAGGATGTCATCGAACTCGACATGAGCGTGGACGACGCCGTCAAGATGATCATGTCTCTCGGCGTGATCGTGCCGCAGTGGCAATCCGGTCAGACGGGTGAGCTGCCTTTGGTTCTGCCAAACGATCGCATTGCCTGACCCCATAGTTCTTGCAGCATTCACGGCCAAATCGTAACATTCCGCCTCTTTTTTCAGCCCCCGAAGCCGGAACTCAGCATGCGCAGCCATTATTGCGGTCAGGTCGACGAGACCCTGATCGGACAGGAAATCAGCGTAGCCGGCTGGGTGCATAGACGACGCGATCATGGTGGCGTGATCTTTGTCGACCTGCGGGACCGCGAAGGCCTGTTGCAGGTCGTATTTGACCCGGACCGGCCGGAGATTTTCGCGGAGGCAGAACGCCTGCGCAGCGAGTACGTGCTGCTGGTCAAAGGCAAGGTCCGCAACCGTCCGGATGGCACGCTCAACCCGAACATGAAAACCGGTGGTGTCGAAGTATTGGCGTCGTCGCTCATCACGCTGAACCCGTCGGAGACACCGCCCTTTCAGCATGACCAGCAGGTCAACGAGGAGTTGCGGCTCAAGTACCGCTACCTGGATCTGCGTCGCGAACAGATGCTTGGCAATCTGCGATTGCGACATCGCGTTACGCGGGCGATGAGAAACTTCCTCGATAACAACGGTTTCATCGACGTCGAGACACCGATGCTGACTCGCGCAACGCCGGAAGGGGCACGCGATTACATCGTGCCGAGCCGTACCCATCCCGGAAAATTCTTCGCTTTGCCGCAATCGCCGCAGATCTTCAAGCATTTGCTGATGATGTCGGGGCTGGATCGCTACTACCAGATCGTGCGCTGCTTCCGCGATGAGGACCTGCGAGCCGACCGTCAGCCGGAATTCACGCAGCTCGATATCGAGATGAGTTTCGTCGACGAAAAGGCCGTGACCGACACTATGGAAGGCATGGTTCGTTCGTTGTTCAGGGACGTCATGCAGATCGAACTACCTTCCCCGTTCCCGCGCATGACCTATGCCGATGCCATGCTCCGATATGGCTCCGACAAGCCCGACCTGCGCATCGCGCTCGAACTGGTCGAGGTCTCGGATCTGATGGCCGGAGTCGAATTCAAGGTTTTTGCCGGCCCCGCGAAAGATCCCGAAGGTCGCGTCGCAGCCCTTTGCCTGCTTGGCGGTGGCACCCTGAGTCGCAAGGAGATCGACGATTACACAAGCTTTGTCGGTCGCTACGGCGCCAAGGGACTGGCTTACATCAAGGTCAACGACGTGGCAGCAGGCAAGGATGGTCTGCAATCGCCGATCCTCAAGTTCTTGCCGGATGCGGTCGTACGCAACATTCTGGCAAGAACTGCTGCGAAGAACGGCGACCTGATTTTCTTCGGCGCGGACAAGGCCAGCGTGGTCAACGATGCGCTCGGCGCTTTGCGCGTCAAGCTCGGTGTGGATCGGGGACTGCTCTCGACGGGATGGGCTCCGCTTTGGGTCATCGAGTTCCCGATGTTCGAGAAAGACCAGCAAACAGGCCGCTGGACCTCGCTGCATCATCCGTTCACGTCGCCCAACACTGACGATCCGCAAGAAGTCCGGGCAAATCCCGGCACCGCGTTGTCACGCGCCTACGACATGGTGCTGAACGGTTCGGAAATCGGCGGCGGTTCGATCCGTATTCACGACCAGGCCATGCAATCGGCGGTGTTCGATTTGCTCCAAATCAGCAAGGAAGAGGCGGAGGAAAAATTCGGCCACTTGCTGCGCGCGCTGACATTCGGTTGCCCGCCGCACGGCGGAATCGCGTTCGGCCTCGATCGCATGGTCATGCTGATGGCCGGCGCGGAGAGCATTCGCGATGTCATTGCGTTTCCCAAGACTCAATCGGCCCATTGCCCGCTGACTAACGCCCCCGGCGAGGTTTCGGCCGAGCAGCTCAAGGAAGCAGGTATCCGAGTGCGCGCACCGCGCACCGAGTAGCTGCGATTTTCTCGATGAACCGGCCGACGTTTCGCAGACCGGTTTCAGTCCTGATCGTCGTTTATACCGCTGACGGCGAGGTGCTGCTGTTGCGACGCTCGCGGCCGTTCGATTTCTGGCAATCCGTCACCGGCAGCCTGGCCGAGGGCGAACGGCATGCCGATGCCGCGGTGCGCGAGCTTCGCGAAGAAACCGGATTGTCGGACGAAGGTGTGCTGAGTTTCAGCGGATCGAGCCGCCAGTTCGTCATCGACCCGCGCTGGCGCGACAGGTATGTCCCCGGCGTTGTCGAAAATGTCGAATTCGAGTGGCGATACCGGCTGGACCGATCCGTGCCCATACGGCTGCACGACGCGGAGCATTCGGAATTCGCCTGGTGCCCGATCGATGAGGCGATCCTGCGTGTGTGGTCGTGGACCAACCGTGCGGCCCTGGAACAGTTGCGTATCGAACTGTCGTCATGACCGCCGCAGTTTACGTGCATGGCATGTGGATGCCGGGCAGCGAGATGGCCTTTATCCGGCGTTATATTGCCAGGCACCATGGAATCGAGGGCCACCTGTTCAGCTATCCGTCAGTACGCGGTACGCTGGATGAGAACGCCGAGTTGCTGGCCCGCTACGTTAAGGACACAGGCAATGGCAATCCTGTGCATCTTGTCGGCCACAGCCTCGGCGGTGTGCTGTTATTGCGCATGCTCGCGCTGCGACCGGAGGTGCTGGTCGATCGCGCCGTCTGCATCGGATCCCCATTGTGCGGCTCGCGTGCGGCAATCGATCTCAGCCGGCATGACTGGGGGCAGGCGATACTCGGCAGGACTGTCGCCGACGGGGTCATCGGCAGCCCGGCAAGCGTATGGGCGGGTGGGGTCACCGAGCGACACGAGGTCGGCGTTATCGCCGGCACTGTGGCGGCTGGCCTCGGGCGCCTGGTGACGAAATTCGACGGCCCGAGCGACGGTACAGTCGCTGTTGTGGAAACGCGCTTGCCAGGAGCGAAGGACCACGTGTGCATTGCGGTCAACCACAGCGGACTCGTGCTGTCGAAGAATGTCGCAGAGCAGGTCGCAGTCTTTCTTCGGCATGGCGAGTTCCTAAGGGATTGATGTCCGCCGCCGTGCAGTTAGAGTGACAGTAACCTTAATTCGACTTAATAAGCCCGCACCTTTAATTGGTCGGATTGAATAAAGGTTACTGTCACTCTAATTGCATTTCGGGCGACCATTCAAAGCTTCTTCAGTTTATACAAGACTTCCAGGGCTTCCTTCGGTGACAGCGCATCCGGATCGATGCCAGCCAGCGTTTCATGCAGCGGATCCGGTTCGACATCCGCCGCCGATGAAAACGGCAGCTGCGCCTGCGGTGATTCCTGGGTGGGATTGCCGTGGCGCTGTGCTTCGAGCGTCGCGAGATAGGATTTCGCCCGACGAACAACCACTGGCGGTACGCCCGCAAGTGCGGCGACCTGCAAGCCGTAACTGCGATTCGCGGGACCCGGTTTCACCGCGTGCAGGAACACGAGCTGGCCTTTGTGCTCGGTGGCGTCGAGGTGCACGTTGCTGCAATCCGGAATTTCGGCAGACAGCGCCGTCAGCTCGAAGTAGTGCGTGGCGAACAAGGTGAACGCACGGACTTTCTCGCCCATGTAATGCGCGGCAGCCCAAGCCAGAGACAGGCCATCGAATGTGCTGGTTCCGCGGCCGATCTCGTCCATCAGCACAAGGCTCTGTTCGGTCGCATTGTTCAGGATCGTCGCTGTTTCCGTCATTTCCACCATGAATGTCGAACGCCCGCCTGCCAGGTCGTCGGATGCGCCGATGCGGGTGAAAATACGATCGATCGGCCCGATACGAAGGCTGTCCGCCGGCACGTAACTGCCGATGTGTGCGAGGATCGTGATCAGCGCGGCCTGTCGCATGTAGGTCGACTTGCCGCCCATATTCGGGCCGGTGATGACCAAGAGGCGCTGCCGCTCCGACATCAGCAGATCGTTGGCAATGAAGGGTGCATCGATGACCTGTTCGACGACGAGGTGCCGACCGCCGCGAATCTCGATACAGGGCTCATCGACAAAATCCGGTCGGCTGAGATTGAGTGCCGTGGCGCGCTCGGCAAAGCAGGCGAGCACGTCGAGCTCGGCGAGCGCCGCCGAAGTCCTGAGCAGTTCCGGCAACACGGCGACAAGCTTGTCCAGCAGCTCCTCGTAAAGTTGTTTCTCGCGATTCAGCGCACGTTCGCGAGCGCTTAGCACCTTGTCCTCGAATGCTTTCAACTCGGGAGTAATATAGCGCTCGGCGCTTTTCAGTGTCTGTCGGCGCGTGTAATCGTCAGGCGCCTTGCCTGCCTGGCCCTTGCTGATCTCGATGTAATAACCGTGCACCCGGTTGTACCCGAGTTTCAGCGTTGCAATGCCGGTTCGTTCTTTCTCACGCGCTTCGAGATCCAGCAGGTACCGGTCTGCGTTGGTGGCGATGCTGCGCAGCTCGTCAAGCTCCTCGTCGAATCCGCCGGCGATCACGCCGCCATCGCGGATGAGCATCGGCGGATTGTCGACGATCGCTTTGCCCAGCAGCTCGCGAAGGCGCGGATGATCGCCGGTCTGCGCGCGCATCGTCTGCAAAAGCGGCGAATCGAGGGTCTGCAGCGTGTTCCGCAAGCCAGGCACTTGTGACAGGGCACAATGCAACTGCCGCAGATCCCGCGGTCGCGCGGAACGGAGTGCAACGCGTGACAATATCCGCTCGATGTCGCCGACGCCGCGCAACGCATCCTGAAGCGATTGGGTAATGCGGGATGCAAGCAGCGTATCGATCGCCTGGCCGCGCGCCCGTAGCACGTTTCGGTCACGCAACGGGCGCTGGATCCAGCGACGCAGCAGCCGGCTGCCCATCGGAGTGCGGCAGCGGTCCATGACGCCGGCAAGGGTGTGTTCATGATGACCGGACAGGCTTTGCTCGAGTTCGAGATTGCGTCGCGTCGGGCCGTCCATGACGATGGCGTCCTCGCGTTTTTCAACCGAGATGGCCTGCAAATGCGGCAAGGACGTTTTCTGTGTGTCATTGACGTACTGCAGCAGCGCGCCGGCCGCGGCGACTCCGAGCGGCATGTCATCGCAGCCGAATCCGGAAAGGTCACGAGTACGAAACTGTGCGCACAGGAGCCGGGTCGCACTGTCCAGGTCGAAATGCCACGGCGGACGAGAGCTCACGCGGATCTCGTCGCGAATTCGTTCCGGGCGCGGCTGGTCATCACTGGTGACGATTTCCGCAGGCCGCAGCCGCTCGATCTCGCCGGCGAGCGCGTCCGCTGATTGGACCTCGGTGAGGCGGAAACGGCCGCCGGCCAGGTCCATCCAGGCGAGGCCGGTTTGCCGACCGTCGTTGTAGATCGCAGCAACCAGGTTATCTCGCGATTCCGGTAACAATGCCTCGTCGGTCAGCGTGCCCGGCGTGACTATGCGAACGACTTGCCGGTCGACCGGGCCTTTCGCCTGCGCCGGATCGCCGATCTGTTCGCAGATGGCGACCGATTCGCCCTTACGCACGAGCCTCGCGAGATAGGCCTCGGCGGCATGATAGGGTACGCCGGCCATGGGTATTGCCTGGCCTGCTGCTTTGCCGCGGGACGTCAGTGTGATGTCGAGTATGGCCGCCGCCCGTCTTGCGTCATCGAAGAACAGTTCATAAAAATCGCCCATGCGATAGAACAGCAGCATGTCCGGGTACTCGCGCTTGATGCGCAGGTACTGCTTCATCATCGGTGTGTGGATCGACCCGGTGTCGGCGTTCATTGGATTTGTTGGTTGCACTGGAAAAGCGGGCCCAACATGCTAGCCTTTGGTGCATCCCAAGTCGATGCCACCGGGAATCGCCAGCCGCAGATGAAAATCGTCCATGTCGAGACCGGGCGTCATTTTTATGGCGGAGCTCAACAGGTTATCTGGCTGATCCAGGGTCTTGAAGCGCGGGGAATCGACAATCTCCTGGTATGCACGAGACATTCGTCTATCGAGGCGGTCGCGGCCGGCGCAGGCATAAGGGTGACGTCGCTGCCCTGCGCCGGCGAACTCGACCTGGCGTTCGTCTGGCGTTTGCGCCGCGTGCTCAATCGCGAGACCCCCGATATTGTTCACTGCCACAGCCGGCGCGGAGCCGATTTTCTCGGAGGCCAGGCAGCGGCAATGGTCGGGGTGCCGGCGGTTGTGTCGCGCCGGGTGGACAACACGGAACCGGCAATGATGTCTGCGCTGCGTTACCGGCGCTTCGCCAGGGTCGTGGCGATTTCGGAGAACATAGCCGCGGTCCTTCGACAGGCCGGTGTCAGTGACGAGCGAATTTCAGTGATCCGCAGCGCAGTAGACACCGAACAGATGCAGATCGAATGCGACCGGGATTTGCTCAGGGACGAGTTCGGCATCGATCCTCACGCTTTCGCTATTGCCGTCGTCGCGCAACTCATTCCGCGCAAAGGCCATCGCTACCTGCTCGAAGCTCTCGCGGCACTCAAAAGCCGTTATCCGATGCTGCATCTCGAAGTTTTCGGCAACGGCGTACTGGAAGACACCTTGCGACGTCTGAGCGCAGCGCTCGGCTTGCACGATATGGTGCATTTCGCCGGCTACCGTGCGGATCTCGACAGTTATCTGGCGAGTTTCGACTTGCTGGTTCATCCGGCGATACGCGAAGGGCTGGGAGTCGCCATGCTCAAGGCATCGTCGGCCGGCCTGCCGGTGATTGCGTTCGATGTTGCGGGCGCGCGCGAAACGGTGCAGCACGAGGAAACGGGTCTGTTGGTGCCGTCCGAAGACAGCGAAGCCCTGGCAGCTGCAATTGCACGGTTGATCGACGATACTGCACTACGTCTTCGATTGGGCGCCAGCGGACGCGTTCGCATGCAAAAGGAATTCTCGGTTGACATCATGGTAGATCAGTACATCGAAGCCTATGAGACGGTGCTGCATGACCGACAGTGATGCCATGGACGAGCTGTCACGGGCGCTGGTGCGGGAGCTGATCGACGCCGGTCGCTGCGTTGCCGCGGCGGAGTCCTGTACCGGCGGCTGGATTGCCAAATGCATTACCGACGTGCCGGGTGCTTCACTCTGTTTCGCGTATGGCATCGTCAGTTACAGCAATGGCGCCAAGGAGTCACTGCTCGGTGTGTCTGCACAGACTCTCGAGCAATTCGGCGCGGTGAGCGAGGTAACGGTAAGGGAGATGGCCGAAGGCTTGATACGCCTCAGTGGCGCCGACCTGGCCGTCGCAGTGAGCGGCGTAGCCGGGCCCGACGGCGGCAGCGCGGAAAAACCGGTCGGCACGGTGTGGCTTGCCTTTGCCGAGAGGTGCAAGGGCAAGACCCGCGTGCAGACAAAACTTCACAATTTCGACGGCGACCGGCGTGCAGTACGGGAAAAAACCGTGGTCGTTGCACTGCAGGGCCTGCGCGAACTGCTTTCATAAACGGGGTCAGACTCCAATTTACCTACGGACGTGTCGATGTCTGAAAATTGCGCTTTAAATCGGGGTCTGAACCCATTTTCCCGTCATGGATAGCCGGCGGCTGTTTTTTGCCATCTGGCTGACGGACCGGCAGCGCGATGCCCTGCGCAATACAGTACGACCTGTGCTGAGCGGCATCGAGGGGGACTTCGTCGAACGCCGCAACTGGCACGTGACCCTGGTATTCGTCGGCCAGTTTCCCGATAGCGACCTTGCGTCACTCCAGGCTTCCGTCGCGGATATCCGTATCGAGCCCTTTCGTCTGCGTTTCGACCGCGCAGGCTTCTGGCCCAGGCCGAAAATCGCCTGCCTGGAGACCGCCGTCGTGCCGGATGAATTGCAGCGGCTGGTCGGCCACATACGCGAGGCGGCAGAGCCGTTCCGCGTACCCCCGGAGGAGCACGCGTACCGGCCGCATATCACCATCGCGCGGCGCTGCAAGCCGTTCACGACACAGCGCCTGGCGCGGGCCGTCGAGCTGCAATGCAGTGACTTCACGCTGGTGGAAACGGTGTCGGTACGCGGTGGCGTCCAGTACCATCCGCTGAAACAATAGCTTCGGCGCGATTCTTCACAGAAAGCCCCGATTTGGCGTCAGCAGCGGCCTGCCTCGCTTCGCGATTTGTGAAATAATCCGCGCTCCACTTCCCGACAACAATGGCTACCAACACCATGGATGAAAATCGCAAAAAAGCGCTCGCTGCAGCGCTCGGTCAGATCGAAAAGCAGTTCGGCAAGGGCTCCGTCATGCGCATGGGCGATGCCGGCGCACAGAAAGACATCGAGGTCGTGTCCACGGGCTCCATCGGCCTGGACGTTGCACTTGGCATCGGCGGTTTGCCGCGGGGCAGGGTGGTGGAAATTTACGGCCCGGAATCATCCGGCAAGACCACACTGACCTTGCAGGTCGTTGCCGAGGCGCAAAAGCTTGGCGGAACCGCCGCCTTCGTCGATGCGGAACATGCGCTGGATCCGAGCTATGCCGAAAAACTCGGTGTCAACGTCGATGAACTGCTGGTATCGCAGCCGGATACCGGCGAGCAGGCCCTGGAAATCACTGACATGCTGGTGCGATCCGGCGCTGTGGACATCATCGTTGTCGACTCGGTTGCGGCGCTGACGCCGAAAGCGGAAATCGAGGGCGAGATGGGCGACTCGCACATGGGCCTGCAGGCACGATTGATGTCGCAGGCATTGCGGAAGCTGACCGGCAACATCAAGCGATCCAACGCGATGGTTATCTTCATCAACCAGATCCGCATGAAGATCGGCGTCATGTTCGGCAGCCCCGAAACCACGACCGGCGGCAACGCACTGAAGTTCTATTCCTCGGTGCGGCTCGACATTCGCCGTATCGGCGCCATCAAGAAGGGCGACGAGGTCATCGGCAACCAGACCCGCGTGAAAGTGGTCAAGAACAAGGTCGCGCCGCCGTTTCGCAAGGCCGAGTTCGAGATCCTCTATGGCGAGGGCATTTCCCGCGAGGGCGAGGTCGTCGAT
>CAYXKM010000222.1:0-4331 GCA_964465665.1 uncultured Woeseiaceae bacterium | reverse complement strand
CCGGCCGACAGCCATTGTGCTGTAGCCGCAGTCCGTTGTGATGCCGCCCGATACATCCGCAACCGAAAGGTCGTCGCCGAGATCTGCAGCACTCACGGATTCCCCCAGCAAGGGATTGCTGCCTTCGCGCAGAAATGCTGCGACGTCGCCTGCTTCCGTCACGACGTGGGTCGGCAGGATGGCCAGGCAGCGGCTGCCGTAATGCGAGAGATAAGCCTGCCCGATCTCGAGCGTTGCATTGTTATAGGAGCGGACGAGCGCTTGCTGAGCGGCAGCCGGCGCTGCGGCAAGCGCGAACACCAGCGCGCAAAACAGAACCGTCTGGCGAGTCACTTGCGCGGTTTCCTGCGCAGCCAGGCGAGGAAGCGCCCGAGTATGTCGGTTGCCGGGCCTGCCGCAGACTTGCTCTCGCCATCGCGTCCGACGAAAGGCTGCAGACTGAGAATCAGCGTCATGTAGGCGGCCAGCACGGAGCCCCAGAATGGGACGGCCGGGTCCGCCGCCATCTTGCGAATCAGCCCGGGTTTGAATTCATAACCGCTCTCGCCGAAACGCTCGATACGCAAGCTGTTAGCCAGGCCGAATGCAACGACGTCCATTGTCGCAGCGCCGTGCTGCACGCGAATGAAGCCTTTGGGCCATGCCCTGCCCGGCTCAGGTTCGCCGAGACGGACCTGGTCGCCGAGCATAAGCGTGGCCTCATCGACCATGCTGCGTTTGTCCGCCGATTCATCGGCCGTGTACACGACCACGCTGCCGCCCTGCAGCATGCGGTTAGCCGACCAGCTCACGGCGCGCCCGAGCGTCGTCGCGCCTGAAAACGGCAGCGTCAGCGCTTCGGCAGGGATTTCGGCCCAGACCAGGTTCAGCGCCGAACCCGTATCGACGTCATCGACGAGGCCGACGACCGAAAAGCCGCCGAGTGAACGGCCCTCCGCTGCACGCAGCGACATCGCAAAACCACCCTCGGGCCGCATCTGCAGCGCGACGGACGCAGCACCGTTCAGACGTAGCACCTGTTCCGGCTCCGGAACATGCCACGCTTTCCAGGCGTGGCTGCCACAGGGACTCGCGCGCGATTCGACCTGGTAAGCGGCGGGCAACGCGATGGAACTTCGGGTACAGATTGTCGCACCGTCAACGATCCAGCGCGTTTCCGTCTCCGGCGGCAGCTCGACTTCGGCAACTTCCGTTGCCGCTTCGACAGTGAATCCCCATCGGGCCGGGAGGACGAGCCGCAACAGAATGAAACCAATGAAAACGAGTATGGCGGCCATCATGACCGCAACTCCGAGCTTCCACAGCGAAATTCGCCCGGCCGGTTCCGCTGCCGCTATCTCGGCCCCGGGTTCGCTCATCGGCCAGCGCCGATGATCTTCATTTCTATCGCCGGTAGCTCGCGACCGAAACGCTCGCGAATGATCGTCACGGGAACGACGTCGCCTTCAGCGACGGTGCCCAGCCGGCAAATGAAGTCGAAAGTCGTGCGGCGACCTTCGGACAGGTATTCACAGGCTTGGGCATCGGCATCAAGCTGGTAAAAAACGTCCGTTGCACCGAAAGAATTAAGGTAGATGACAAAGTCTGACGAACCGGTCTCGCCCGCAGCGGACAGCAAATAGTAGTCCGCGCTGCCGGCGTCGCAGTCTCCAGCTGTCGCGGCCATGGCAATTTCGTCCGCTCCGTAGGTCCTGACCACGTCGGCCAGTTTCGATCGGTATGGCAACAGGACCGATCCCGTCGCAGCCTCCGGAAGCGAGTAGACGTTTCTCGAGGTGTAGATACCGTCGCGGGATGCAACCCTCAGGCAAACGTTCTTGCCACCTGCACCGTCCGAGTGAACTGTAATTTCGTCATTGAGCATCGCTGCGGCGGCCGTCGCGGTCATAACGCCGACGATGACGTTGCCGCTGACCGAGACTTCCGGCTGGTAGCTTTCGACAAATGGGTCGCTGACGAGTTCTGCGGAGAGTGGTCCCTGGGCAGCCGCATACGTGGACAGGAAAAATATCGCCAATGTGCCGATTCGCATCGCAAGTCCTCCATCCCGCTGACTATTCACTTTGCCAAGGTTTGATGTTGCGTGACGAGTCATTCGTATTCCGCAGTGGCCGCGCGGCCGCAATAATGGCCTCTGTCGCCCGGCCGCGGGGCGACGGATAAGGCAGACAGCTTAAAGCTCGACGCAGATCATTCGATCACCGAAAACGTGGTTTCCAGATTGTTGCCGTTGCGGTTGAACACGATGGATTGGCCGTCGCTTGCGGTGAGGATGGGTGGTCTCCTTATTTAATTGTTATTGCAGACCACCATGAATTGTAGAACGAAACCGGAGCTGTGTCGACTTCGAGCCGGCTCGACGGTCAAGGATAGGAATATCAAAAACCCTGTCAAACGCGACCATATGCTGCTCAGCGACTTGCCGGCAGCGCTCAAAGTATGTTGCCACGATGACGGGATCTGTCCGTTTTGATATGTTCCACGGGCCCACCTGATGCTCGCGAGGGAGCGTTATGGCGCAGGCGAGCTTGCGAGGTCGAGATCCGACGTTACCGGTACCTCCCCGTCTAGAGTAGAACGTTCGGGTCCGACCCGCCGCAATACCTCCAACTACAAGCGGCGAATAAGGGTGCGACAGTGAATCGATTTGCCTCTCTCCGGTTCCGGGCTGCGCTACGTATCGGTGGTCCCCACAGGAAATAAAGCGCGGTCTCAGGCAAGGTATCGGGTGAAATCGGTGTTCGTGAATGCAAGCACACGATCGAGGCTGGTTTTCATTTCACTCGCCTTGGCCGCGTCGTGCGCGGAGCAGGACGATCCCGGGAAGATACCATCGGCCGACGCGCCCTTGACCGAAGGTACGCCGCTGCGCGTCGCCGACAATGGCGACGGCACCTATACCAACTCCCCGATCGACGCCGACTACCCGGACCCGTCGATTATCCGCGTCGGCAACATCTTCTATTTCGCCACAACTACCTTTGTGAACGTACCCGGACTTACGATTCTGGAGTCCCCTGATCTCGTCAACTGGCAGCTTGCATCGCACGTTGTCCCGGTCCTGGACGGACGGCCGCAATACGACATGCAGGATGGCACGCTGTACCGGCGCGGTCTTTACGCGCCCAGCCTGCGCTATCACGGCGGTACATTCTGGCTCGCCGTGACGCCGGTCGGCCAGAACACACGCATCTACTACACGGACGAAGTACGAGAGCCCTGGCAATTCCACGACCTCGATCGCGAGGCGTTCGACCCGGCCCTGGTCTTCGGAGACGACGGGACGCCGTATCTTGCTACGTCCGAAGGCCGAGACGGCACCGTGACCTTGCTGACTCTGAACGAGCACCTTTCGAAAGTAATTGCGGCACGGGAGATCTTCTACAACGAAGGTGCGGAAGGCTCGAAAATCGTCAGGCGCGGGGACTACTATTTCATGTTCCACTCGATCCCGCGCCGGCTCGGGATGACGGTGTCGCGCGCGACGAGCCTGTTCGGGCCGTGGGAAACGAAAACCAGATTGATGACACGACCGGCGGGCACCAGGGCGCGATCGTCGACCTGCCGGACGGAACCGATTACGGTTTCGTCATGCTCGATGCAGGCGCCATCGGCCGGGTGACGAACTTAAGCCCGATTCACTGGGTCGACGACTGGCCGGTCTGGGGCACGCGGGAGGCGCCGGGGCAGGTCCCCGTCAGAGCCGAAAAGCCGATCAAGGGTGCAATGCCGATGCAGCCGGCAACGTCGGATGATTTCTCCGGTACCGCGCTCGGCCTGCAATGGCAGTGGAATCACAACCCTGTGGACGATCGCTGGTCACTGGCGCAACGACCCGGATACCTGCGCTTGCGCCCGACAATGGCCGAGGGCTTCTGGACGGCACGCAACACGCTCGTGCAGAAAGCCATGGGGCCGTTCAGCCGCAGTGAAGTCAAGTTGGACATCCGCAACCTGGGGCAGGGCGACCAGTGCGGGTTCGGGACGCTGGGAAAATACAGCGCGTACATCGCGATTCATGGCGGTGCAAATGGACAGCATACGTTGTCGATGAGGTATAGAATCTTTGTCTGTGAGTTCTTTGCTTACGCGCAAGAAGATCTCCCGGTCACGGGGTGAGTGCAAGGAGCTGGGGAAAGTTCAGCTCTCGGACTTGAATGGCAGTGGCCATCAGGCGACGGCCGAGACGGGTGGTCCGCCATCGGCGCGAGTGAGGGTATTCGGCAACCAGGCCGTGGACATGAAAGCGGTGCAGGATCCGGCTGACTTTGGTGCTCTCGCGTTTGGGATCACCACGTTGTTTGGCGAGGTGCTCTCGAGACGAGTGCGCA
>CAYXKM010000221.1:0-5149 GCA_964465665.1 uncultured Woeseiaceae bacterium | reverse complement strand
CGGCACCGAAGGCGTGGAAATCATCATGTGGCTGGTGATGCGTGGCGCCCTGAGCCCAAGGGTCAACCTTGTGCACAAGCATTATCACGTGCCGATCTCGAATACCGGAGCCGGCGTGCTGGTGCTCGAAAACCAGGTCGTGGACTACTAGAAGATCGGGAGCAGATCGGTGACAGTTACCGAACTCTTGAGTTCGGTAACTGTCACCGATCTATTGAGAACTACTCCGACCCCAGTGACCCGCCCACCGGTCGGCACCGTTTTTCGTGCTTGCGTGCCCGGCACCGCCGGGGTCGAATGGAATATCCATCGCAGGAGCACGGCTCGTGACCGCAGCGCTATCGAAAATCGAGGTCCGGCTGCACAAGCTGAGACGCGCCTATATAGAGGGTCGGCGCGAGCAGGTCGTACTCGACGACATCAGCGCCGAGTTCCTGCGCGGGGAGTCGGTTGCCATTCGGGGACGCAGCGGCTCGGGCAAATCAACCCTGTTGAACCTGATTGGTGCCATCGACGTTCCCGATGCAGGCGAGGTCGTCGTTTCCGGTACAGATCTGACGCAACTTTCCGAACGCGACCGAACATTGTTCCGGCGTCACCATGTGGGCTTCGTCTACCAGGCGTTCAACCTGATTTCGACACTGAGCGTTGCCGACAACATTCGCTTCGTCCTGGACCTGAACAAGGTCACCGGGCGTACCGCATCGCGACGCGTCGACGAGTTGCTCGCGGCCGTGGGTCTCGCGGATCGATCGACCAGTTATCCGGATGTTCTCTCCGGGGGCGAGCAGCAACGCGTCGCGATTGCGCGGGCATTGAGTCATCGGCCGTCGCTGCTCCTCGCCGATGAACCCACCGGCAACCTGGACGACAGCACGGCCGATGAGGTTCTCCGCCTGCTGAACGAGCTCGTGCGTGACAATGGCAGCACTTTGCTGATCGCCACTCACAGCGCTCGCATAGCCGGCTACTGCGACCGGTCCTTTCAACTGCACAACGGTACGCTCGAGGAAACGGCGATGCGCCGCAGTAACACATGATCCCGGTCACCTGGCGCGCCAATTTCGGCTACCTGCTGCGACATCCCTGGCAGCTCGCTCTCGCGCTGCTCGGCATCGCCGTCGGCGTGGCCGTCATCGTTGCCGTCGATCTTGCGAACGCGAGTGCACGCAAGGCTTTTCTCTTGTCGATGGACGCCATAACCGGTGAAGCGACGCACCAGGTCGTCGGCGGGCCAGGCGGTATCGCCGAAGAAGATTACGTGCGGCTGCGTACCGAACAAGGCATGCGGCGCATTGCTCCGGTGATCGAGGGATCCGTGACGGTAGCCGGCATACGACTGCAAATCATGGGCGTCGATTTGTTCACCGAACAGGACATGCGCTCGTTCACTGCCGAAGCAACGAGTGACTCAACGGCCGCAGGGCGTGACGTCGAAACCGTCATTCGCGGCTTTCTGACCGAGCCCGGTGCGCTCACGATGTCGCGCGGAACCGCGACCTTGCTCGAACTCGAGCTCGGTGATCGATTTGAAGTTGTCGCCGACGGCCGCTTGCATACGGCCGTTTTGCTCGCCGTCTTTGGCGATAGGGATTCGGCCGGTCTCGACAGACTGTTGATAACGGACATTGCAACGGCGCAAGTCTGGCTCGATCAGCGCGGTTTCATCTCACGCATCGACGTGCGCGTCGACGACGGTGACGAGGCCATGGTCAGGCAGCTCGAATCCGCGTTGCCGGATGGCGCCCGGCTGTTGACCGCGGCGGGCAGGACCAGGACCACCGCCGACCTGAGTGCCGCCTTCATGACCAATCTCACGGCGATGAGTTTGCTGGCGCTGCTCGTTGGACTCTTTCTCATTTACAACAGCGTCAGTTTTTCCGTGCTTCAACGCCGTGGGTTGATCGGTATTCAGCGCGCGCTCGGCGTCACGCGCGCCGAGCTGTACGCACTGATCCTGGCCGAGGCTGCCATGATCGGCTTCGTCGCTGCGTGCATCGGCGTACTGGCCGGGCTGTGGCTCGGCGAGCAGTTGCTGGCGCTCGTGGCACGGTCGATCAACGATTTCTACTATCGCGTCAACGTTACCGGCGTGGTCGCGGAACCACTGTCGATTGCAAAGGGCATGGCTGCCGGGGTTGGCGCGGCCTTGCTGGCGGCCGCCGTTCCAGCATTGGAAGCAAGCTCGTACCAGCCACGGCTGGCGATGGCCCGGTCGACGCTGGAGCAGCGGACGCGGCGCCTGTTGCCGATTGTGGCGCTGTCGGGCTGTGCCGCAATCCTTGCAGCCGCGGCGTTGCTGATGCTGTCGGGGCGCAACCTTGTCGCGGGCCTTGCGGCGGTTTTTCTGCTGATTCTGGGCTTCGCCTTGTGCATACCACCGCTCGTTCGCGTAGCTACCCGGACACTCCAGCCACTGGCGAAGCGTAACGGCGGCACGCTGGCGAGTATGGCGATTTCCGGCATTTCGGCGAACTTAAGTCGCACCGGTGTCGCGATCGTTGCGCTGGCAATTGCCGTATCCGCGACCATCGGCGTCAGCGTCATGGTCGACAGCTTCCGCGGATCCGTTCGGCAATGGCTGGAGCAGACGCTGCAGGCGGACATCTATGTGGGCGTGGAGCGCGGTTCGCTGGATCCCGCATTGCTCGCGGACCTCGTTGCACTGCCCGGCGTCGAGGCTTACAGCACCAGCCGCCGCACGTTTCTCGAGAATGAAGACGGCCGCACCCAGCTGGTCGTGATAGAGATGGCGCCCGGTTCCTACGCCGGCACGGAGATTCTCGATGCCGATGCGGCCGACGTGTGGCCGGCCTGGGAAAGCGGCGACGTCGTGCTGGTCTCGG
Source organism: uncultured Woeseiaceae bacterium (assembly GCA_964465665.1). Taxonomy (GTDB): domain Bacteria; phylum Pseudomonadota; class Gammaproteobacteria; order Steroidobacterales; family Woeseiaceae; genus JAKEGN01. The sequence continues at coordinate 2,303 of CAYXKM010000221.1, read as the reverse complement.
AGCCATATGCCTACCGCAACGGCGTCACGCCGGGTAGCGTAGTCGAGCTGCGCACGGCTACGGGGCCGCGCAATTTCCGCATCGCAGCGACCTACCAGAGCTACGATATCAACGCGAGCGCTTTGCTGATCAGCCGGAGCACCTACGACCGGCACTGGAACGACCGCGGCATCGATTCGGTCGGCCTGTATCTCGCCGACGGTGTCGATTCCCGGGATGTCCTGCAGCGCATCGAATCCATCAGCGCCGGTCGTCAGCAGATCCGCTTCGAATCGAATCAAAGGATTCGTGACCTGTCACTCGAGGTCTTCGACCGCACGTTCATCATCACCGATGTTCTATATTGGCTGGCGGTCATCGTCGCATTGATCGGCATCCTCGGTGCGATGCTGGCGATGCAGCTCGAACGCGTGCGCGAGTTCGCCGTGCTGCGGGCGCTCGGCATGACGCAGGCGCAGCTCGGCGGAATGATCGCGCTCCAGTCGGGCGTGATCGGTTTGCTAAGTGGCATCGCCGCCATTCCACTTGGGCTGGTCATGGCGTACCTGCTGATCGAGGTCATCAACCGGCGCGCCTTCGGCTGGCAGATCGACATGACGTTTGCCGGCAGCATTCTGTTTTCTGCCGTGTTGTTTGCTATTGGCACCGCAGCGCTCGCGGGTCTTTATCCTGCCTACCGCGCCGCACGCAATCAACCAGCGCTGGCGATGCGCGAGGAATAGACATGAGAGCGATTGGCATTGCGATACTCGCATCACTGCTCTGCGCGGCGAGCGCCGGCACAGCCGATGAAAGTGAAAATGCCCAGCGCTCGCGCCTTTCTGAACTGCTCGGCGGCGGTGACGACCGCGGCTTCGCCAAGGCGCTGCAAGCACGAAGCTTTTCGTTCCCGCAGGATCACGGCCCGCATCCGGAATACCGCAACGAATGGTGGTACCTGACGGGCAACCTCGACGACGATGGCGGGCGACGCTTCGGTTTCGAACTGACGTTTTTTCGCTTTGCGCTGACACCATCGATGCCGGACGCTGACTCGAACTGGCGCAGAAGGGACGTCTACATCGCGCACCTCGCCGTCACCGATGCAGACGACGAAAAATTCTACGTCGCACAGCGATACTCGCGCGCGGCACTCGGGCTCGCGGGTGCACAATCAGAACCGTTTCGCGTGTGGATCGATGACTGGGAAATTGCGGCCGAGTCCAGCGCAGACGCAAACGTATGGCGGCTTCTGGCCGGCGAGCGGGATTTCGGCCTCGATCTGCATCTGACAGCGGTGAAACCGCCTGTTCTCAATGGTGCCAACGGCCTGTCGCAGAAATCCGCCGAGCCTGGCAACGCGTCCTACTACTACTCGATCACCCGCTGGCAAACCGGGGGTTCGCTGCGCATCGGGTCAGTACAGTTCAGCGTGTCGGGCTTGTCCTGGCTGGATCGCGAGTGGAGCAGCAGCGCTCTGGCTTCGAATCAGCAAGGCTGGGACTGGTTCGCGCTGCAGTTATCCGACGGCAGCGACCTGATGTTCTACAATCTTCGGCTGAACGATGGCCGACAGGATCCGCACAGCGCCGGAACCTGGATCAGCGCAGACGGCGAAGCCAGCCGCATCGATCGAAGCGATTTGGAAATTGTCGTCACCGACCGGTGGCAAAGTCCGTCGGGTGGCATTTACCCGGCAGCGTGGACCCTGCGCCTGCCCCAGGAGTCGTTGCGCCTGGAACTCGTTCCGGTTCTCGCCGACCAGGAGCTGATCACGACCGTGCGCTATTGGGAGGGCGCGGTCGACGTCAGCGGCGAGCGCTACGGTTTGCCGATCATCGGCCGCGGTTACGTCGAGCTTACGGGCTACGATGTGTCGCGGTCATTGCCGAATGCACATTAGCCGGAGTCCGAGTACATTTTCCCGTATGTACGCCGCCGCTGCACGCTATCTGCCCCCGCTGTTGCTGATCCTGGGCACGTATGCACTAGCGCAATCCGAAATCTACCGTTGTGCGCAAGACGACGGGACAGTCGCATTTCAGCAAACGCCGTGCGCTGAATCTGACGATGGGACCGCAAATGACGCCGCGAGCGGCGAGCAGAACAATGGCGATGCGGCTACCTCGAGCGAAAACGAATCCGGTTTCAGCAACCCGTTCGACGAGCCCGCCAACCCGCCAGAAACCGCACCACCCGAATCCCCGGACTCGATATCGGAAGCTCGCGCAAGCTGCGAGCAGTCAGCGCGCGATGCCATCGACGCCATCGATCTCGAAATGCGCGAGGGCTACACAAAGGAGCAGGGACAAGCGTACCTCGCC
>CAYXKM010000220.1:0-3605 GCA_964465665.1 uncultured Woeseiaceae bacterium | reverse complement strand
GCGCCCATCGCTTTGGCAATTTCGACGGCCGCGATACCGACGCCGCCAGCAGCACCGAGCACCAGCACGGTTTCCCCGGCAGCGAGTTTCGCGCTTTGCTTCAGTGCGTGGTAACTCGTGCCGTAAGTGACCGAAAATCCGGCACCTTGCGCGAAATCGAGACCGACCGGCAATGGAGCGACCCTGGATTCATCGACAGCGCATTTCCCGGCGAATGCACCGCCTTGCGGAGTGACTATGACCTTGTCGCCAATCGTAAAGTGCTTGACGTTTTCACCGACCGCCGATACGACGCCGGAACCTTCGTTACCCGGTACGAACGGCGGCTCGGTTTTCACCTGGTATTTCCCGGCTATGATCAGCACGTCCGGAAAGTTGATGCCAGCCGCCGCAATGTCGACGACGACCTGGTTTGCGGCCGGCACCGGGTCGTCGCGTTCCTCGATGACCAGGCTTTCCGGCGGGCCGTAAGCATTGCAGACCAGTGCCCGCATCAGGCGATCTCGAACAGCGACGCCGCGCCCTGTCCGCCGCCGATGCACATGGTGCAAACGACGTATCGCGCACCACGCCGTTTTCCCTCGATCAGCGCATGACCGACCATGCGCGCGCCGGACATGCCGTACGGATGCCCGATCGAGATGGCGCCCCCGTCGACATTCAGGCGGTCGTCGGGAATATTGAGCCTGTCGCGGCAATACAGCACTTGAACCGCAAACGCTTCGTTGAGTTCCCACAGATCGATATCGTCCAGGCGCACACCGGTGCGTTTCAGGAGTTTCGGCACGGCGAACACCGGTCCGATGCCCATTTCGTCGGGCTCACATCCGGCCACCGCTGTGCCGCGATATATGCCGAGCGGATGCAGACCGCGCTTATGTGCAAGTTTTGCCTCCATCACGACAACGGCGGATGCGCCATCGGACAACTGGCTCGCGTTGCCGGCGGTGATGACACCGTTCTCCCGCACCGGCTTGAGTCCTTTCAGTCCTTCGAGTGTGGTTGAGGGACGGTTGCCCTCGTCATGCTCCAGCCGAACGTCTTCGATCGAGGATTTCCCGGTCTCCTTGTTCGTTACGCTCATCCGCGAGGGCAGCGGCACGATCTCGTCGCCGAAACGCTCTGCCTGTTGCGCGGCAGCGGTGCGTTGCTGACTCTGCAGAGCATATTCGTCCTGGGACGCCCGGCTGATCGAGTAGCGGCGGGCGACGACTTCCGCGGTATCGATCATCGGCATGTACACATCTTCGTGCATTTCCAGCAGGCGAGGATCCTTTGCACGGAAAAGGTTCATGTGTTCGTTTTGCACCAGGCTGATCGATTCCAGCCCTCCGCCGACCATGACGTCGACGCCATCGACAATGACGGTTTTCGCCGCCAATGCAATGGCCATCATGCCGGAGGAGCATTGCCGGTCCACGGTCATGCCGGCGGTGGTCACTGGCAGGCCGGCAGCGAGTGCTGCCTGGCGGCCAAGGTTCAGCCCCTGCGATCCTTGCGGCATGGCACAACCCATGATGACGTCCTCGACTTCCCCGGGATCGAGGCCTGCGCGCAGGACAGCATGGCGGATGACGTGTCCGCCCAGAGTCGGTGCCTCTGTATTATTGAATGCTCCGCGATAGGCTTTGCCGATCGGCGTTCGCGCAGTGGAAACGATGACGGCTTCACGCATGTTGTTTTCCTTTTTCCTGACGCTCAGGCAGTGAGGTCAATGCCGAGCTTCGCGGCGCCCTGCATCGCAAACTTGGTCGACTGCTCGAAGCCGCTCTGCAGTTCCTTCATACCCACCTGATTACCGATGGCGTCCCAGGCCGCAGCAACGCCTTCGGCACTGAGCTTGTGCGGATGCAGATTGAGGCCGTCGGTTTCGAACCCTTTGTATAGCGCGAACGAGCCACCGCCGGCACACAGTACCGCGCGACTCGGCGCATCCTGGCTTGCGAGAAACACCACACCGTGACTTACGGACTCCGGCGCAAGCAGATCGAAGACTTTTTTCGACATCAATCCGTGCGTCATCGCCGTGCCGGCCGCAGGTGCAAGACAATTGACGCGGATGTCGTACTTTGCGCCTTCGAGGTGCAACGTATTCATTAGCCCGACCATGGCCATTTTTGCCGCACCGTAATTGGCCTGGCCGAAATTGCCATACAGGCCCGTGCTCGAGGTTGTGAAGACGATGCGGCCGTATTTCTGATCCCGCATGATGTCCCAGACGGCCTTGGTGCAGTTCGCCGATCCGATCAGGTGCACGTCGATTACCAGCCGGAATTCGTCCATTGTCATCTTGACGAAGGACTTGTCGCGAAGGATACCGGCGTTGTTAACCAGGATGTCCACGCGGCCCCATTGCTTCATGGCCTGATGCACCATCTCCTCGACCTGTGCGTCGTCGGCCACATTGGCGCCGTCAGCCATGGCGTCACCGCCGACTGCCACGATCTCCGCGACGACATTTTCTGCGTTCGGGGATTTACCGCTTGCATCCGCAAGATCGTTGACCAGGACTTTCGCACCGCGCTCCGCGAGCGCCAGCGCATGGCAGCGACCGAGTCCACGGCCAGCACCCGTTACTATGGCAACCTGGCCATCCATTCTGATTGTCATGTCTGTTCCTTGTAGATGAAGACTTGCCGCGGCGTCACTGCACAATGTACAGGGACAGTATCTCGGCGACCAAGGCGGGCGTGCTTTCTCCCTCGATATCCACGGTCACGGCGGTTTTTGTCAGCCACTGGCCCGGCCTTTTTTCCGCGGCTTCGAGAAGTTTCTGGCGAGAGCGGATGCGATTGCCAACTTTCACCGGTGCGAGGTAGCGCACTTTGTCCGAACCGTAGTTGACCGCCATCACCAGCCGCTCCGGGATCATGGCACTTTGCGCGTTCAGGTAGGACAACAGCGACAGCGACAGGAAGCCGTGCGCAATCGTGCCGCCAAACGGGGTTTTCGCTGCTTTCTCCGGATCGACATGTATGAACTGGTGATCGCTGGTTGCATCGGCAAACAGGTTGATCCGCTCTTGCGTGATCTCTACCCACGGGGAGGGCTCGAACTCCTGTCCCACCAGCCCCGGCAAGTCGGATGCTATTATGGTTTTCGCCATCGTTTGCTCCTCGTGAGCGTTTATTCGTTTGTATCGGGCGGGACGACGCGAAACACCGCTGCCATGTAATCGCTGAGGTCCGCGCCGATCTCTTCGGCCGATTCCGGCGCGATCCCGGCGAGCGTCCGGGCCAGCGACTTCTTGAACTCCAGCTGCATCTCCCTGGCAATCTGCACGCGTTGTGCCTGCGGCGAACCGGCGCCGTGCATGGATTCGGTCAGGTACCCGACCGCGTTCCGCCCGAGCGTCATGTTTTCGATCAGGCGGACGATTCGCAGCCGGTCCTCGGCCGCAATCTCCTTGCGGCCTTTGAGATATTTTCGGATCAGCTCGCCGATGGCGGGGTTTTCGAGATCCTGTTGCGACGGCGCCGTTACCATGATGCCGCCGGCAAGGTCCTGGGCGAGGCGACCGATCTCGTAGGGAATCCGCGTAACGTGGTGCTTGCACACATTGGCGATCATGTTGTCGTTCTGGTACACACCGGAACTCATTTTCG
>CAYXKM010000219.1:0-6127 GCA_964465665.1 uncultured Woeseiaceae bacterium | reverse complement strand
TTGTCGATGCCGAGACCGGTGGTGGTGCCGTTGCCGAAGATGCTGTTCTGGGTGATGACGATGTTGGTCGCCCGCATCACCACGACGCCGGGCCCAGCATTGTTGCTGACGATGTTGTTCGAGAACGTCATCGAGCTTCCGCCGGCCAGAAAGTAGAACGCTACGCCCACAGCTTCGGTGCTCGGCACGCCGGCGCTGGTGAAGCCGTTGCTGGTGACGGTGTTCTCGGTGACGGTTCCGGTCACCGCGCCGCCGTTGAAGCCGAACTCGAGGCCGCCGCCGCGCTGGTTCATGAGCAGGTTGAAGCGAACCGTAACGTTGGTCGCGGAGCCGATGACCAGGATGCCATCGAAAGTGTTACTGTGTCCGCCGCCGGGCGCTCCGGTCAACGAATCCACCTCGTTGAACTCGATGATTGCATTGGCGCCCGGGTTGTTACCACGGATGCCGCTATTGTTCACCTTCACGTAGTTGTGCGAGATCAGGATATTGGCGCCGGCGCCGATATTGATCCCGTAGGCCGCGCCATAGGTCGTGCCGACCGTGCCGTCGGCGCGGATACCCGCGAGGCAATCGCTCACTTCCGAACTCGCGCCGCTGACCGAGATGCCGCCGTTTTCCACCGCGACCCCGCGGATGAACACGGTGCTACCGCTGGCCAACACCTGTGTCGCCACCGCGTTGATCACAACCTCGGGCCGGTCGAACTGTGCCCGCGCGATCGCGCCGGTGCCCACCGTGCCGCTGGTTCCGACCAGGCCGGGGTTGGTCTCGGCGCCGCCGGCGGTCGAGCGCACGTTCGCGGTCTGGGTGCGCCCGTCGAGGCTGGTGTTGGTGCCGGTGATGGTCGGCAGCGCGGCGGCGAGCGTGATGCGCGCAGCACCGCCGTTCGCGCCACCGACGGTGAGCAGGTTGGCGTAGCCGACGTTCTGGCCTGGGTTGGCGATGCCGTTCGCGATCATGAAGATCGAGGTCTCGCGGCCGGCGGATTGCCCCACTTGCGCCAGAGTGCCTTCGCCGGTCTTGGCGTTGGAGTTGGTGATGAATTGTCGCAGTGAGCCTTGGCCGGCGTTGTTGACGTTGACGATGGTGTCGAAGTTAAACCCGAAGTTGACGCCGGCGATGTCCGGCACGCCGAGCACGACGGTGGTGATCGATTGCGGCGTGGCCGTCGCAGTGGTCAGCGCCGCGAGCGTCGTATTGCCGTCGCCGGCATCGCTGAGACCGGGCACCTGACCGCCGACGAAGTCCGTCACAGCGACCGGTGCGCCGGACGCCGCGTCGGTGCGGAAGGTCTGCACCGGGATGCAGGTACCCGCGGCGCAAGCGCCGGCGCGGGTCGAAGCGACGCTGAGGTTCGCCGCGCGCACCGTATAAGTGCCTGCGGCGAGGCCGTTGAACGCGTAAGCACCGCCACCGGCCGTGTCGATGGTGGCGACGAAGTTGCCGGCGGCATTGTACAACTCCATCCGCACACCATTGATACCGACGCCCGCCGCCGCCGCCTGCGTGCGACCCGCGCCGCCGCCGTAGTTGATGTCTTCGAACACGGTCCCGGTGATGTTGGCGGAGTGAGCGATCCCGCCGCACAACGCTATTCCGAGCAGTGCGATGCGAGCGAACGCTCCCAGCACGCACGGCGAAGAAGGACTACGGCTGATACCAGGAGTGGAGTCGGTCATAAGGCCACTTAAGTCTATCGCGTCGTTGAGGCCCGGGGAATGGAAAGCGGGCGCTGAATCATGATGCGAACGCCGAATAAGCGGGGGCTCTGTAGAGCTGAGGTCGTTGTGGCATGAATTGGTGGCCAAGCTGGCCGCTTTGCCCGGCTCCGTCGAGTGTGCTTTTCGCGAGTTCCTGCTGGCGCGGCGCCGGTCGCAAAAGCCCCCAGATTGCTGCTGCGCTCACTTTCAATCGCAACGTGCTTCTCGCATGGTGGATAAATCTCCGCCGGCAGCGAGCGATAATTCACAAAGGATCGAGTTTACGACCTGCAGCAAATTGCATAGCATCAAATCGTTAACCAAGGTGCACATCGATGAAAGACCCCATCCTTTACCAGCCAGGCAGCGATACAGCCACCGTTGATGACGCCGTCCCGGGTACGTCCGTATTGAGCGTATTGAGAATGAGGGCATCGAGACGGTTATTCATCAAGGGCATCATCGCCTCAGGGGCTGTCGCCGGATCTTCGGCGTTCCTCTTCGGCGGCCTTGGCGGCTGTGCCCCGGATCAGCCAGGGGCAGGTGCCGTCGAGCGGCTGCTGTCGCTCAACATCAACGGCAAGGTTCGGCGCGTCGACGTGCTGCCGAACGAAACCCTCGCCATGACCCTGCGCTACAAACTCGGACTCACGGGCACCAAACTCAGCTGTGACCGCGGCGAGTGTGGCGCCTGCACCGTCGTGATCGACGGCCGCACGGTTTATTCATGCTCCACGCTGACGCACATGGTTGGCCAGCGAGAGGTGCGGACGATCGAAGGCCTGGAGGGACCGAATGGCGAATTGCATCCGATCCAGCAGGCCTTCATCGAAGAACTCGGCCCGCAATGCGGTTTTTGTACACCGGGCCAGATCATGAGTACCGTGGCACTGCTCGCGGCGAAGCCGAATCCGACCCGGGACGAAGCCCGGCATGCATTGTCCGGCAACCTTTGCCGCTGCGGCGCCTACGATCACTATCTGAATTCCGTCATGCGCGCGGCACAGGGGGCCTGACATGGCAAACAAACTTCTCGGACAGAATTTCACGCCGCCGGATGTGCGCGGCAAAGTCACCGGCAAGGCGAAGTATGCCGAAGACTTCCGCGCCGACGGAATGGCCTTCTGCAAAATGTTGCTGAGCCCGATGCCGCATGCGCGGGTAACCAGCATCGACACCAGCGAGGCGGAGGCAATGGCAGGCGTGTTCGGCGTGCTGACCGCCGCCGACGTGCCGCCGGGTCAGGGCGCGAGCGAAGTCATACTGACCAACACGCCGCACTTCATTGGCGAACCGATACTCGCGCTTGCCGCGGTCGATGAGATGACGGCCGCGGATGCGCTCGAGAAAGTCAGGGTCGAATATGAACCATTGCCGTATGTCATCGATCCATTGGAGAGCCTCTATCCGGGCGGTCCGGATGCGCGTGAAGGCGGCAATGTTGCGAACCTGCGAATACCGCTCCAGACCGTCAAGTGGACGGCCAAGGACTTTGCCGAAGTGGAGGAAAACCAGCTGCCGATGAGCGGCGCGCCGGTTGCGGAATGGTCGCACGGTGATCTCGAGGCTGAGTTCGAACGGTCGGCAGTCGTCTACGACGAGACCTTTGTCACGGCCAGCAATTCTCATCACTCGATGGAACCGCGAACGGCCATGTCGTACTGGGAGAACGGCAAGTGCTTCGTCTACGGTTCGTCGCAAAGCCAGAGTTTCATCATGCCGGGCCTTGCCGGGCTCATCGGCATCGAGCCGAAAGACCTGGTTTACATTGCCGAGTTCTGCGGCGGCGGTTTTGGTTCCAAGGGCGCGCCTTATGCGCTCATGGCCCTGCCGGCTTACATGTCGAAAAAAATCGGCCGCCCGGTGATGTTGCGCGTGACCCGCGCAGAGGAGTACTACCTGGGTTCCAACCGGGCGGGCTTCCAGGGCCGGGCACGCATCGGATTTGCAAAGAACGGCAAGATCAACGCGATAGACCTGTACCTTGTGCAGTCGAACGGACCGAACGGCGGATTCTGGGACTTCGCGGACGCAGGTGGAGCGGTATCCCTTTGCTACCAACCGAACGCCATGCGCTACAGGGGAATACCGGTGCTGACCAACACGCCACCGGGAGGGCCGCAGCGCGGCCCGGGCGAAAACCAGATCGCCTGTGCGTTCGAACCGTTTCTCGACAGGGCGGCCGCTGAACTCGGTATCGACCGTGTCGAAATTCGCAAGATCAATGCCCCGGACAACGATGCAATCTTTGACGGCGAGCGGCACCCGGTGACCAGCGCCTATCAACGCGAATGCCTGACCAAAGGCGCCGAGACATTCGGCTGGCAGGAGAAAAGCAAGCGCAGCGGAGAGCGAAACGGCAGCAAAGTCATCGGTGTGGGCATCGGCCAGGCTTATCACTCCGCAGGCCTCTCGGGTTTTGACGGCCTCGTCCGGATTACTCCGGACGGGATTCTGCACATACATTCCGGTGTCGGAAACCTGGGCACCTATTCCTATGCGGCCACTTCCAGAATCGCAGCGGAAGCACTGAACTACGACTGGGAGCACTGCGTCATCGAAAGAGGCGACTCGCGAAAGCATCTCGCCTGGAACTTCATGCAGGTCGGGAGCAACACGTCGTTCACGATGGGGCGCAGTTACCATGCAGCAGCCATCGATGCAAAGAACAAGTTGCTTGAAATAGCAGCGGCCACTCATGGCGGCAGTGCAGACGACTACGAACTGGGCGACGAAGTCGTCAAATCCAAAACGGACGGCGCCGTGAAAATGACGTACGCCGAAGCCGCACAGAAAGCGATCGAAATGGGCGGCAGGTTCGACGGCAGTGAGGCGCCTGGCGATATCAATCCGATGACGGCGGCCTCGACGGCAGCACTCGCCGGCACAGGCCTGATCGGTGTCTCCAAAGACAATTACGCGATCACCGGCACTCCGCCCGCGCTGGCGGCGGGCTTCATGATGATCGAGCTCGATACCGAAACCGGAACGTTTGAAATCCTCGACTACACAGGCGCAATCGATTGCGGCACTGTCATCCATCCCATGGGATTGGCGACGCAGATCAAGGGCGGTGCGGTCATGGGCATAGGATTGGCATCGACCGAGCGTATCGTTTACGACCCGCAAAATGGCATCGCCGCAAACGTCGGTTTTTACCAGGCGAAACCGCCTTCCTATCTCGATGTGCCCTCGACCATGGAATGGGCCGCGGTCGACATCGCGGATCCGCAGAGCCCGCTGGGTACGCGGGGCATGGGCGAACCGGTCATGGGAAGCGCGGCCTCCGCGCTGGTCTGCGCCATTTCGGATGCACTGGGTGGTCACTACTTCAATCGAACGCCGATTGTAGCGGACATGATTGTAAACGCCGTATCCGGGCGCGAGCAGTCACACAAACCGTTGCAAGTCGCGACTTTCTGAGCAGGAGGCAACAATGTCAAAAGATATGATGCCGATGTTCGAACTCTTCCAGCCGACGGATATTTCCGGCGCCCTCGATCTCGTTGACCGTTACGGAGCCGATGGCTGGAAGCTGGCAGGCGGACAGGACAGCCTGGACTGGCTGAAGGACCGGGCCAAGAGAACCAAAGCTGTCATCGACCTGACACGCGTACCCGAGTTGAGCGGCATACGCGAAACGGCAGACGGAGTGGAGATCGGCGCCCTGACGACGTTGACTGAAATAGAAGAGAGTGCGCTTGTCCGCGATAAGTTCGGCCTGCTTGCGGAAGCGGCGAGCAGGGTTGCCAGCCCGCAGATCCGGAATGTCGGAACCATCGGCGGCAATGTGTCGCAGGATGCGCGTTGCTGGTACTACCGTGCCGGCATGGACTGCTATCGGGCCGGCGGCAGCACCTGTTATGCCGACACACCGCAAGGCATGAATCGCGAACATTGCCTCTTCGGCGCGGACCGTTGTGTCGCAGTTACGCCGTCGGATACAGCTCCTGCGCTGGTGGCTCTCGATGCCAGCATGGTCATTCGAAACGCGGACGGTGAACGCGTGGTGACTGCGGAGGACTTCTTTATCGGCCCGCAGGTCGACATCGAGCGTATGACCGTGTTGCAGGCCGATGACATCCTTACGGCCATTCGTATCCCGAATACCTGGGCCAATGCCGTTTTCTATTTCGAGAAAGTGGCGGATCGCAAGACCTGGGATTTCGCGCTGGTCAATATCGCAGCCGCAATGCGCTTATCCGGCGATACGATCGAAGATATTCGGATCGTGGCCGGAGGCGTCGAGTGCGTACCGCGAAGACTGAGCGTGGTCGAGAACGTCGTCAAAGGCAGCCAGAAAAATGCCGATACGGCGAAACTCGCCGGTAAATCTGCTGCACGTGGCGCCGCGCCGCTGAATTACAACCACTTCAAGATTCCACTGCTGGAAAACCTGGTAGCCCGCGCAATCAGGGATGCCT
>CAYXKM010000218.1:0-11576 GCA_964465665.1 uncultured Woeseiaceae bacterium | reverse complement strand
ACGTCGACCAATCTGCTGGTCGTGTCGATCGCGCACGACCTGGGTATGCCTGAGATGAAAATGTTCGACTTTGCGCTGCCCGTATTTGTGGTCGGTGGCGTAGCAATCCTGTATCTGTGGTTGGTCGCGCCGCGCCTGCTTCCCGAGCGCAAGCCGCCATTGACCGACGTGGCGCCGCGGCTCTTCGATTCGCGGCTTCGGATCAATGCGGGATCGCGAGCTGACGGCAAGACACTTGCGGAATTGCTGGCACTCGCGAAAGGAAAATTGCGCATTCGGCGTATCTTGCGCGGAGACCTGTCGCTGGCCCGCCTTCCGTCGATATCCATCAAGGCCGGCGACTTTCTGCACGTCAGCGATTCGCTGGAAAACATGAAAGAGTGTGAACACCTGCTCGGCGCGACCCTGGTCATGGCAGACACGGACCATCCGGTGGATGCAGAGCACCGGCTTGCCAGCGACCAGCGCATCGCGGAGGTCGTGGTCATGCGAGGCTCGAAACTCGATCAGGGCACGCTGCAATCGAGCCAGATCCTGACCTTTTACGGGTTGCAGCCGTTGGCCTTGCACCGACCGGGCGAGACTCATGGCAAGGAATCGGCGCCGCTGACCGATGTGGTGCTGCGTGCCGGCGATATCATTCTTCTGCAGGGATCGTCGTCCGGCATCGAACGTCTGAAGCGCAGCGGCCAAGCGTTGGTACTCGACGGCAACGTCGATTTGCCACGCCCGGCCAAAGCGTCGATGTCGTTGCTGATCATGGCCGGGGTCGTACTGGTCGCGGGGCTCGGCGTCGTCCGGATCTCAATTGCGGCGGTGGCGGGCATCATGATGATGATAGCGAGCGGCTGCCTGTCGTGGGCCGATGTTCGCGGCGCCATCGACAGGCGTTTCATCCTTGTGATCGTCACAAGTCTTGGCCTTGGACTGGCACTCATGGCTACCGGTGCGGCCGAATACATCGCGCAACTGTATGTTGCGCTGACGGACGGACTGCCGATTGCCGTGATCCTGAGCGGCCTGATTATGATCATGGCGCTGCTCACGGAAGTTGCCACGAACAATGCTATTGCGGTTCTCGGCACGCCAATTGCCATCAGCATTGCGGAAGCATTGGGTGTACCTGCGGAACCCTTCGTGCTCGCTGTTCTGTATGGCGCCAACATGAGTTACCTGACTCCCGTTGGCTACCAGACCAATCTCCTCGTCATGAGCGCCGGTGGCTACCAGTTCAGCGACTTTTTGCGCGCCGGCATTCCTCTCCAGCTCATCATGTGGCTCGGCATATCGCTTGTACTACCGATCGTTTACGAGCTGTAGCAGCTAAGTTGGCCCCGGTTCGCTTTCCGAGTCCAGCACGTAACCGGAATTTGGCACGGTCCGCAACATTCTCGGCGTTGACGGGTCTGTCTCGAGTTTCTGGCGCAGCCGGTGAACGAGCTGTTTCAACAACTGCCGGTTGCCGCCAGCCCGTTGGCCCCAGACGTGCGACAAAATGCGTTCCGTTGCGACCGTGCGCCCGGCATTCGCAATCAACAGTTGCAGTAATCTCATTTCCAGTGGCGTCACGCTGATGGCCTCGGCGCCAACTCCCTCGATCACCAGGTCATCGACCCGAAGCAGCAGGCGTCCCGATTTGACTTCTCCTTCGCTCTCCACGCCGGCGCGGCGTAACAGCGCCCGTACCCTCGCAATGAGAATGCGCGGACTGAATGGCTTTGTCAGGTAGTCGTCAGCGCCAAGACCGAGAGCTCGCACGACATCCTCTTCCTCGTTTCGCGCGGTCAACATGATGATCGGAATTCGGCTGTGTTGCCGAATACGCTGCGCAAGGTCGAATCCATTCAGGAGTGGCAAATTGATGTCCAGGATCGCAAGATCCGGCGCCTCGGCGTTGAATGCGTCGACAGCCTTTGCTCCGTCCCTGGATTGAATCACCAGGAACCCGGCCTGCTGCAGCGCAAATGCAATCACCGCGAGCAGGTCCAGATCGTCATCGACCAGCAGTATTTTCATGCGATCCCGTCCCGCGGCAATTCAACTGTAGCGCGCGTCCGCGATTCTGCCGTGCGCGCAAGCGAAACGCGACCGCCATGGCGTTCGACGATCGAACGGACGATGAACAGGCCCAACCCCAGGCCACTTTCTTCCGGATCCTCGCCCCCGGAGCGGCGGAACTGTTCAAACAGTTTCGAATCGTTCGGATTGGCCGGCCCGGAACCCTCGTCGTCGACCCACAACTCAATTCCGTTATTGTCAGTGACTCTGCCCCCAACCCGGATCACGCTGTCTGCCGGGCCGAATTTGCTGGCGTTGGCCAGCAAATTGACGACGACCTGAACCAGGCGTTCACGATCACCTCGGATCAGCGGGAGTTTCCTGAGCGACCCGAGCTCCAGCTTCTGACCTCGCTGCAGGATCAGTGGTTCGACAAAGTCCCTGGCGGCACTGACGACTTCGTCGAGCAGCACGTCGCGGCGGCGAATCGAGAGTTGTCCGGACTCGATCCGCACGCTTTCGAGCAGGTTATCGATCAGCCACGTGAGCCGTTGCACGCCCCGTTCCAGTGACGCGACCAGATTGCGCTGCGCTGACAGTGGCATCGCTCCAAGACCGTCACGCAACAATTCGATCGAGGCCAGTTGTGCCGCGAGTGGTGTACGAAATTCGTGCGAAATATTTGCCAGAACGGTGTCTCGTGTACGCCGCACTGCCTCGAGTTCGGTTTCGTCCCGCATCACTTGCACCTGGATGCCTCCACTGGGGGCGGCGCTCGTGACGACGACACGCCGTGCACGGCTGCCAACGCCAGTCACCTGTTCAATGGCATCTGCAGCTCCGGAGTTGCGTGCGCTGAGTATCGGGCAGGTATATTCGCAAGGCAGCCTGCCTTCGGCATCTCTTGCCGGATTGAGAATGTCACCGCAGAAACGGCCGAAAGCATCGGCGGAAGACACGTTGAGCAATTTCTCCGCTTGCGGATTGAGAAACCGGATACGACGTTTCATGTCTACCGCGAATACGCCTTCCACAATACCGCCCAGTACAGCTTGCGCTTGCGCTTCGCGAAGCCGGATCTCGTCTGTCAATTCGACCAGGTTGCCGCGCATCTCCTCCATAGTTGACGCCAGCACGCCGATCTCGGCACCTCGTTCTTCGGCAATCGATACGGTCAGGTCGCCAGAGCCAATGCGCCTTGCGGCATCAGTCAATCGTCGCACGCCGTCGGTCCAGAAGCGCCCGACCAGAACACTGCTGATAGTTGCCAGCAGGGCAACAACGATCGCGATCTGCAGCATGCGCTCCTCCATCAGGGCAACCGGGCCCATGACATCGTCCATCGGCAGGAGCGCGTAAAGCAGGCCGATAGTCTCGCCGGATGCGGCAACGACTGGCATGCTTGCTGCGTATGCATCCAGCGCGTTGACGCGCGCGGTGGCAGCCGAGCCGTGCGACAACGCGGTGGAATTGAGCACGCCGAAGGCGCCTTCGCCATGCTGGAAAGTGCTGAAGTCCACAATACGAATCTCGAGTCCGACGCTCTCACTGAGACTTGCGGCAAACGACCGGTCCATACGTCGCAAGGCGTACACCGAAACTTGATCGAGTCCGGCCACGTCCACTTGCGCACCCAGTAACGGTGTGTCGGCCAGCGCGCCGCTCACCAGAAAGCGCTGGCCCTGCTCGCTTGCGCTCGTCAGTACTTTTGGCCAGTGGATGGCGTCACCAACCGACGCCAGCAGCGAGGCGTTGCGAACCGCTCCGCAGGCATCCAGACCAGCACCTTCGCAATAACGTGCGAGATATGGGGCCAGTGCCGAGCGACCTGAAGATCCGAGCAGGCGATGCAGAGTCGGGCGCTCGCTCAGTACACGAGTCGCCGTCAACAGGTCTTCCGCATTTTGACGCAGGGCTTCGCGCGCTGCCGCAACTGCAAGCTCGACACGCGTAAGTGCTTCGGTATCAGCAAGCTCGCGCAGCGATCGCACACTGGCTATTGATACTGCGACCACTGCAGCTGTTACCAGCACACTGGTGGTGATTGCGAGCCAGGCTGCCAATCCGGGCGCCCGACGAAACATCGAAGTCTTCGTATTCAACATGGCCACAACCTGAATCCGATAGCCGCAGTTTGGTGGAGTTCTGTCAGCGACTCGCCGGTGGCAAGCAGGTTACTCGCGCGGCGCCGTTTTTTGTTTGTCTATGGTTGCCTGGTCAGACTGGTATGACTCGTCCTCAAGCGTTATCCAGTTACTGTCGGCTTTCTCGATGTAACCCGGGCGATCCTTGTTCCAGGTACGCTGTACGGCGACGCTGTAATTGAGATAGAGCTTGCCGTCCTCTATGGCGAACGCTTCCGGTGCTGTCGACACTTTGTATCCGTTGGCCGTGCCATACGCACAGTACCCGCCGTAGGCCGGCGCATATTTTGCCGGGTCCGCGGCAAAAGCATCCCGGTTGGCGGTCGACGCGAAGTGCCAAACCGCCCCTTCCCATTCGAATGTAATATCAGGTTCCCCCAGGACCGGCCGGGCTTCGGCGTGATAGGCCACAGGGTCGTAGCCGCGGATCGCGCCGGCCTCGGTGAGGAAAATTCGATCCTCCGCAAGGCCGGGCGACGCAATAAACGGCGCGCTGAGTGCCAGCATTGCAAGCGTACGAGTTACAGTAATCATGGGTACTCCTCGGAATCAAAGGCCGATGCCGGGTCCGAATCAATCGAACTCGAGTGTAAGCTCGGCGGGCGTGCAGGGAAACACCGGTAGCTGCGGTCAGGCCGAGATGGTCATCGCATTGGGACCCGGGGCGCAAATGATTTATTACTTTGATCGAGATCTGAGGAGGAGATACAGCCATGACCATAGCGGAACTTGGCGCCATCGGCGAACTGGTCGGAGCCATCGGCGTCATAGCCTCACTCGTATACCTTGCGGTGCAGGTTCGGCAGAACACACGATCGCTCGCCGCCACACAACGACTGGCGCTCGCGCAGACCTACCAGATGCGTTCCGATGCACTGCAGAACATGCTGGTTCATGCGGCCAATTCGGTCGTCGGCGGTATCATCTTCAAGCTTACGCAAGCCGGGTACCCGGAGAATATAGCAGCACTCGATGTGCTGACTCCCGAAGAGAAAAGCCGGTTCCGGCAGTGGCAGATCGCGCAGCAGGCGCACTGGGACAATATGCATTTCCAGTACCAGCAGGGATTCCTCGACGAGGAGTACTACCGGGATGCATTCGAGGAACGCGTCCAGCGCTTGTGGCCCACCTGGCAGGCGCTGCGGATTACCGGCGGACGCAAGAGTTTCTTCGATGAACTGAGGAGGCTCGATACGGAATTACGGCGCAGGCATGCAGCGGATGACCTCGGCGAGCCGGCCGCCTGAGGCAATTCGGCGGTGAATCCCGTTCGTCTGCCTTGCCAGTTCACACGCGGCAACGCAAACTGCGACGCACCGTAACGTAGTTTCTTCACGCGAGACCTTGCGAGGTTCGTCATGCAGGCAGTGTCAGATCGAGCGGTCGTGAGATTTCAGAGATTGTGGTTCGCGCTATTGCTGCTGTTGACACCGGCCGCCTTTGCACACCATTCCTTTCCCGCGGAATTCCTCGAGGATAAGGAGGCAACGTTGAACGGCGTCGTGAGCAAAGTATGGTGGAAGAATCCCCACGCGAGATTCAGCATCGATGTCACTGACGATGCCGGAAGTACGGAAACGTGGGAGCTGCAAACGCATGCGTTGTCGACCTTGCGTCAGCAAGGCTGGACGGAAACGACCTTGTCTCCGGGCATGCGTGTCACCGTGCACGGCAACCTGGCGCGCAGTGATCGCAAAAAGATTTTCATACGCTGGCTGGATTTGCCGGACGGCACGAGACTGACCCCAGCAGGCACCGTGTCCGGCGAGGACTACGCCATTTCAAAGAATTTCCATGCGAATCCGGTACGTTACCCGCACGACATTACCGGAACCTGGGACAACAGTTTCAAGTTCCGGCCAAGTGTGGACGACCTCGAACCGAAACCCACGCCCTACACCGACGAAGGCCGGCGACGATTCGAGACGTTGGCTTTCGGCGACGATCCGGCACTGCGTTGCCTTCCCACCGGCATGCCACGGCTTTTCGGTGCGCCGCGCGGCATGCAGATATTCGATGCCGGGGACTTCTACCTGATGACCTTCGAAACCGGTGAGCAGTTGCGACGCGTGTACATGGACGGGCGCGCGGCACCCGAGGATTGGGAGCTCAGTTACAACGGCTATTCGGTGGGTCACTGGAAGGACGACACGCTCAATATCGAAACAACTCATCTGCTGCCAGGGATGCTCGACGGTTCGGGTATGCCCATGTCCGGACCGGAAACGCGCCTGGTCGAGGAATGGACGGTGTCGGAGGACGGCCATGAGATCGACCGCGTCATGACCATCCACGATCCGTTGTATACCAAACCGCTGCTGCGAAAACGCGGCTCGCACCGCTCCGAGATTGCGATCAGTTCCGAGGCCTGCGACCCGGACAGCTTCTATCACGACCTGCTCGAGCAGGACGCGATGGACGACTATTTCAGGAACAAGGGCCTCTGATCAGGCCGCCATCGTGTAGTCGCACTCGTGCAATCGATCATGGCAATGGCTGTGTGGCTGGAAGCCACGCCTTTGGCGCTATGGGTCAGCGAGTCTGATTTCGTTTATCCATTGCTGCTGTCGTTGCACATCATCGGACTTGCCACGTTTGCAGGGCTGCTGGCGGTCATCGATGTGCGCCTGCTCGGCGGACTGGCGGCCATACCGTACGGCGGCATGCGCGGACCGATGCGACTTGCCTGGTATGGGCTGCTGATCAATTTTGTCTCCGGTATCGCACTGTTTGCCTCCCAGGCAACCGTGTTCGTCGAAAATACACCGTTCCTGATCAAGATCGCCATGATCGTCCTCGCCGCACTTTCCGCAGCCGAAATCCACCGGAGCCTGAATCGTGATGCTGCGAGCTGGGATCACGACGGACAGGCGGCTCAGCCGGCTCGCGCGATTGCGACAATCTCACTGCTGGCGATCGCCACGGCCATCATCGCCGGCCGTCTGATCGCTTACTTCTGACCGGCAGCGAGATTACATGCGACATCTGATCGAGTGGCTTCAGCAAACGGCTTTGAACGCATGGTTGCTGGACACTTTCTGGGCCTGGCCAGCACTTGAAATACTGCATTTCATGGGCCTGTCGCTGCTCCTCGGCGGGCTGATCATTTTCGATCTCTGTGTCGCAGGCGTCATGCCGGCGCTGCCGGTCGCTTCATTGCGGCCGCTGCCGCGAGTGATGATCGCCGGCTTTGCCATCAATTTCGCGAGCGGCATCCTGTTTTTCGTCGGCGATCCAGGGCGTTACTCGATCAACATCGGTTTTCAGCTCAAGATGTTGCTGGTTATCGTCGCCGGCATGAACGCATTCTGGTTCCTGTGGCGTTTCGGCGCGGCGTTGCCGGGTTGGCGGACACGCACCGACGTCCCGCGCCTGGCGCGGGTGCTGGCAATGATCTCGCTCCTCACCTGGATTGGCGTTTTGCTGCTCGGCCGCCTGATACCTTACGTAGGCACCGGCTGATTGCCGCGGCCACCGATGCCCGCAACGACCGGCTCAACCCGTTATTTGTCGCTGCCGCCCAGGCGATGCGTGAGCTCCGAGATCTCGTCCCAGGCCTTCTCGGCCTGTTGCCTGGCGCGTTGCGTTACCTTTTCGCCGCGTTCACGCAGATCCTTCAGTTTCGCTTCGAACCGGTCGAGCTTCTCGTCGAGCTTCTCGAGGTCCTTCTTCAGCTCGGCACGCGCTGTTTTTCCCTTGCCGGCGATTTTCGCTCTGAGCGTCGTCAGCCGCTCCCGGCCCGACGAGAGTTGCGACTCGAGTTGTTTCACCCAGCGCTCCGCCTTCGGCACGTTCAACAGCGCATCGATCTCGCGTTCCGCGTCGAGCCAGTCCAGGAACGGGTCACCGTCGGTAAAACCCCGGCCCTCGGCCCGATAGTAGGCCGCTTCGGCGATCATTTGCTGGCGCTGCCCGTCGCTCATTCCCCTTACAGTTGCCATTGTGTCACCCTCCGAATGTCCCCTGCGGGACCACCTGTCATTATCCGCCGAAGCTATCGCCGACAGAAATAAGTACTGCCCGCAGTCTGCGTGAGGCCATCTTGTCACAATTCTGTTACAGGCAGATTGCGATTTCAGCGTGCCGTTTCTCGCTGGCGTAACGCAACGCCGTTCTGCACAACCACGCTGCTATCGTTTCTGAATGCGTTCTGCCACAACATTGCCGTTATCGTCGATCGTGCCGCGCACGCGCACATAATTTCCGGCGCGAGGCCGGTCGTCCATGCGCGTGCCGGGGGTGATGATGATCGCCAGCCCGTCGAGATGCCCATCACCGTCCAGGGTTCCGTGAAGGCGAACATGCCGGCCAGCCACAGCGGGGGCCGGGTTTCCGTTGCTGTCCCGCGCTTCGTCGCGGATCCATTGTTCGATGAGGCCGATTTCGCTTTCACTCAGATAGGGCGGACCGTCGAATGGCATTCTCGGTAGTGCCTGGCCGACTATCCGTCGCATCAGCTCGCTCGCCAGGGGATCGCTGGGAACGATTCTCGCACGGTCCGCAGCGGAAACGGTATCGGCATAGGAGTTCAACAGGTAACCTTCCGGCGCCGGCCCCATGAGCCCGTTTTCGGTGTGGCACTTGGCGCAACGCGTGGCAAATACGACCGCAACCTGCTGGTAAGTGACAGGGCCGGCAGGCTGTGCTGCGGACTGCGTGACAGCGGGTTCCGCGGGGGAGGACTCAGCCGGCTCGGCATCCTGTACTGCGGCATTTCCAGCCGCCAGGCCTTGCGCAATCCACGCTTCGAACATTGCGATTTCGTCGTCGGAAAGAAACGGGGGGCCGGTCATGGGCATGCGGGGCAGGGACGTGCCTTTGAGGCGTTTGAGCAGTTCACTCCCTTCAGGCTCGCCCGCCACGACCACCGGGCCTTTTTGGCTGCCGGCCAGTACGCCATCGATGCTGTCCAGGCGTAATCCCAGTGGTGCCGCAGGTCCCTGGTGGCACATGACACAGCGGCTGGCGAGCATGCCGGAGACCTCGTCGTACGTGACATCAGCTGTCCAGGACACAACGGGCGCAAACACACTCATGATCAATGCAGGGAGCTGCAGGAGAATTGATGTGGGCGTACGCGTGGTACGGACGGTTTCACGACAGCATTGCGGCATTCGGGTCTGCTCGGTGAACAGACGATCAAGTTTACGCTACTTACGACCACCGTCGTCGCGCACAAAAAAATGCCCTGCGTGGCAGGGCATTCATTCTCGCGACCGGATGACGGCCTTTCGAGACCGGGTTGTGATTATCCCGCCTTTCCCAGGGCAACTCTGTGCGGTCGCATACAGACTGCACTTCGTCCTGCGCGTAGTGTTCCTTCGTACGAGGTCCGGCAGGTCAATGGTGGGTTCCGGACAGTTGGTGAAACGTATTATCAGGAGACAATCATGAACAAAGATCAGGCCAAAGGCCGAATTAAGGAATCAGAAGGAAAAATCAAGGAAGTCACGGGCAAAGTGTTCGGCAACAAGACTCTGGAAGAAAAAGGCAGACTCCAGAAGAACATCGGCAAGGTCCAGACGGGCTACGGTGACCTCAAGAAGGACATCAAGAAGGACATCAACAAAGAAGTAGAGAAACGGGACTGAATTTGTCCTCACAGGAGCTGATCATGA
The DNA here is from genome assembly GCA_964465665.1 of uncultured Woeseiaceae bacterium. Taxonomy (GTDB): domain Bacteria; phylum Pseudomonadota; class Gammaproteobacteria; order Steroidobacterales; family Woeseiaceae; genus JAKEGN01. Next base: position 1,816 of record CAYXKM010000218.1, on the reverse strand, counting down.
ACGACCAAGTACCCCGCACCAACGGCGATAAACAAGACGCGTATGATAGTAGCCCCGGTCCAGATATGCGGCACGGACCCGGACCAATGTTGATGAGTTCCACTTCCCTCGTTGGCAACGACGTTTGCAATGACAAAGGCGAAAAATTGGGCGACATCAAGGATTTTATGCTGGACATGTCGGACGCCAAAGTCGGCTATGCGGTATTGTCATTCAGCACGTTTCTCGGAATGGGAGAAAAGTTGTTTGCGGTGCCGTGGAACGCGCTGACGCTCGATACCGAGCACAAGCGCTTCGTACTGAACGTGGAGAAAGAGCGACTCAAAGCGGCACCGGGGTTCGACAAAGACCGGTGGCCAAATATGGCGGACCAGACCTGGGCGAAGGAAATCCGTACCTACTATGAGACGCAACTGACCACGAATGGTCCGCTCGCTTAAGCAGTTCCGGCTGGCACGTTTGGGCTTCAGCAGTCGTAGTTGATACAAGCAGGTTTGTGTGTGGGCGCGGTCCCGTCAAGGCTTAGCCTTGAAGTCAGCCGAGCGTGATCTGTATGTGGTGCGTTGAGCCGTCATCCAGCAGCCTGATTCGTTGCTCTCGATCCGGCAGTACCACGCCGTCCACCGCGGACTGCGCCACACCACAACTGACGCCATCGGGGTTCTCTACCGCAATGACATAGCGCGTAGAGCCGTGTTTAAACAATATACGGAAGCGTGGCCATGTTTTCGGGATGCAGGGCGTCATCACAAGATGGTCCGCTTCCTTATGGAAACCCAGGATGCCCTCGATACCGGCTCGATACATCCACGCCGCTGAGCCGGTGTACCACGTCCATCCGCCTCGCCCGGCATGTGGGGGTATCGAATAGACATCCGCTGCTACCACGTACGGCTCGACCTTGTATCGCATCAAACCTGTGCCAGTGCTGCTATGGTTAACGGGATTCAAGAGAGAAAACAGTTGCGACGCCTTGTCGCCTTGACCGAGTTTCGCGAATGCCATGATGGACCAGGCAGCAGCGTGGGTATATTGGCCGCCATTCTCGCGAATACCGGGCGGATAGGCTTTGACGTAACCCGGGTCCAGTACGGTTCGATCGAATGGTGGAGTGAAAAGCAGGGCCAGGCCATCGTCCGGTCTGATCAGGTGTTCATCAACGGCACACATGGCCTTTGTTGCACGCATTGGATCTGCTGCTTCCGATATCACACTCCAGGATTGCGCGATCGAATCGATGCGACACTCGTCGTTTGCTGCCGATCCGAAAGGTGTCCCGTCATCAAAAAAGCCGCGGCGGTACCACTCACCATCCCAGGCCTCGCGTTCGAGCGCCTCGCGTAGTGCAGATGCGTGTGCAAGCCACCGGGCACTTCTTGCCGGTTCGTTTCTTGCCATTGCTACGGGTGCGAAATCGTGAATCGCGGCATGCAGGAACCACCCCAACCACACGCTCTCTCCACGTCCAAGTTCCCCGACGCGATTCATGCCGTCGTTCCAGTCTCCGGTACCAATCAGCGGCAAACCGTGTTGACCGCTCGTGAGACTGCTGTCAAGGCCGCGGGCACAGTGTTCAAACAGTGTGGCAGTCTTGCGGGAGGTGACCGGCTGGAAAAACGCGTCATGATCCAGTGGACCAAGCGCAATGCCATCGATAAAAGGCACGAGTTCATCAAGGATACCGCGATCACCGGTCGCTTTCAGGTACTGTGCAGTAGCATAGGCTAGCCATATACGATCATCGGAGATTCGTGTGCGGACACCCTGACCGTTTGGCGGTAGCCACCAGTGTTGGACATCCCCTTCAGCAAACTGG
>CAYXKM010000217.1:0-1976 GCA_964465665.1 uncultured Woeseiaceae bacterium | reverse complement strand
TCGTCGGCATCCGGCCGGACGGCAGTCAGTACATGGTCGCTGACAATCCCTACAGCAACAGCGAACTCGCCGGGGTTTGTTTTTCGCCCGACGGCTCGATCATGTTTGTCAATGTGCAGTACCCGGGACTGACGCTTGCGATAACCGGGCCGTGGCCGGACTGATAGACCGGTCAGCCGGATTCTGCCGCGCGCTTTTCGAGAATTGCCACAGCCGGCAATTCCTTGCCCTCGACGAATTCGAGAAATGCACCGCCGCCGGTAGAAATATAGGAGATTTCGTCGGCAACACCGTACTTGTCGATGGCGGCAATCGTGTCGCCACCGCCAGCCAGAGAGTATGCCTTGCTCCCGGCGATTGCTTCGGCGAGTACGCGGGTGCCGTCGCCGAACTGATCGAACTCGAAAACACCGACCGGCCCGTTCCAGATTATGGTCCCGGCCCGTGACAGTATCGCGGCGTAACTCGCTGCCGTTTGCGGGCCGATGTCCAGGATGAGATCGTCATCGGCAACCGCCGTGACGGCTTTCACGCTCGCTTTGGCTGTCGCTGAAAATTCTTTTGCAACGACGACATCGGTCGGCAGCGGCACCGGACTGCCCGCGGAACCGCGCAGCATCAGTGCCCGCGCCGTATCCAGCATGTCGGCTTCGTGCAGCGATTTGCCGACATTGTGGCCCGCCGCAGCGATGAAGGTGTTGGCGATACCACCGCCGACGATCAACTGATCGACCAATTCGGCCAGCGTCTCAAGAACGGTCAGCTTGCTGGACACCTTGGAGCCGCCGACCACGGCAACGAACGGTCGTGCCGGATGGTCGAGGGCCTTTCCGAGCGCTTCGAGCTCGGCATGCAGCAACGGACCGGCACAGGCAATCGGCGCAAACCGGGCTACTCCATAAGTACTCGCCTGAGCGCGGTGTGCGGTACCGAAAGCGTCCATCACGAAGACGTCACACAAGGCTGCCATACGCCGGGAGAGCACTTCATCGTTCGAGTTTTCACCCTCGAGGAATCGCACGTTTTCGAGCAACACTACCTCGCCGGGACGAACTGCCACGCCGTCGATCCAGTCATGCAGCAACGGCACCTCGCGTTGCAGTGCTGCCGCAAGGGAGTCTGCAACCGGTTTGAGAGACGAATCCGGATCGAACCTGCCTTCCTTAGGGCGCCCGAGGTGAGACATCAGCATCACCGCAGCGCCGGCATCGAGGGCGGCGCGGATAGTCGGCAGGGACGCCTGGATCCTCGCATCGCTCGACACTTTGCCGTCGGCGATCGGCACGTTCAGGTCCTCGCGAATCAGCACGCGTTTGCCCGCAAGATCCAGGTCATTCATCCGGATGACGTTCACCTCGACGCTGCCGGTCGCCGTGATTATCTGGCATTGACCAGAGCAATCGCGGTATCGAGCATACGATTCGAGAATCCCCACTCGTTGTCGTACCAGGCGCAGACTTTCACCAGCGTTCCCTGCATGACCTTGGTCAGGCCGGCATCGTAAATGGACGATGCGGGATTGTGATTGAAGTCTATCGACACCAAAGGTTCGTCGTTGTAATCGAGCACGCCTTTGAGCTCACCCTCGCTTGCCTCCTTGAGGATACCGTCGATTTCTTCCTTGCTGGTCTTGCGTTCTGCGACGAAAGTCAGATCGACTGTCGATACGTTTATGGTCGGGATGCGCATCGCGAATCCATCCAGACGTCCTGCCAACTCCGGCAATACGAGGCCCACGGCAGCGGCGGCGCCGGTCTTGGTGGGAATCTGCGACATGGTTGCGGCACGCGCACGACGCAGATCCTCGTGATACACGTCTGTAAGCACCTGATCGTTGGTGTAGGCGTGGATGGTTGTCATCAAGCCGTGTTTGACACCGATCTTTTCGTGCAAAGGCTTCACCAGCGGTGCGAGGCAGTTGGTGGTGCACGATGCGTTCGAGATGATCGCATGCTTTGACGTGAGGATCTTGTGAT
>CAYXKM010000216.1:0-5564 GCA_964465665.1 uncultured Woeseiaceae bacterium | reverse complement strand
CACGTGTTCCTGCCGGGCACGTCGTTCCTCGAAAAAGACGGCACCTTTATCAACGCCGAGCGGCGCATCAATCGCGTGCGCCCGGTGATGAAACCGCGCCAGGGCAAGGCCGAATGGCTGGTGACGCAGGAACTGGCACAGGCGCTCGGTTACCCGATGAACTACAACTCGGAGGCCGAGATCATGGACGAGATCGCCAAACTGACGCCGACTTTCGGCGGCGTCTCGTTCAAGTTCCTGGACGAAGTCGGCAGCGTGCAATGGCCGTGCAACGAGGACGCCCCGATGGGAACGCCGATCATGCACATCGACAATTTCGTGCGCGGCAAGGGCCTGTTCGTCGAGACCGATTATGTGCCGACCGACGAGCGCACCAGCCGCAAGTTTCCGCTGATCCTCACCACCGGCCGGACACTGACGCAATACAACGTCGGCGCGCAGACTCGCCGCACGGACAACGTAATCTGGTATCACGAAGACCTGCTGGAGATTCATCCGCACGATGCCGAGACCCGTGGCATCAAACATGGAGATCGGGTGTCGTTGTCGAGCCGCAAGGGCGAGATTTCGCTGGAAGCGAAGATCACGGAACGCGTGCAACCCGGCGTGGTGTACACGACCTTCCACGATCCCGCGACCGGCGCCAACGTGGTAACGACCGAATACAGTGACTGGGCGACGAATTGCCCGGAATACAAGGTAACGGCGGTGCAGGTCGCACCGGCGGTACACCGTTCGCAATGGCAGCACGAGTTCGAGGAACGCGCGAAATCGCAAGGCAAGATTCTTGAAACTACGTAATTGCCGGTGAACGGGTAGATGTAGGAGCCTGCGATGCAGGCGACCGGTCAATGCCGTAGAAACTGTAGGAGCCTGCAATGCAGGCGACACGAACCGTTGATTTTTCGACAATCCAAGGGAGAGGCGCCATGGACAAAAAACTTTCGTTTGCCATCCTGCTGTCGACAATTTCGCTACCTGCAACAGCCGTTGCCGCCGACAACTACCGTTGCACCAATGGCGACCTCGTACGTCGTGTCGAGATCTATTACGAGCCGGGGCTCGAGGTACCTTGCGAAGTCCATTACTACAAGGACACCGAACTGCCGGGCGAACGACAGGTCCCGTGGCGCGCGCAGAACGAGGCCGGCTACTGCGAAAGCAGGGCCAAAGCATTCATCGAGCAGCTGAAAAGCCAGGGATGGGAGTGCACGGCCACGGAAGCCGGCGCCTCTCCGCCGCCTGCCGAAGCACCCCCTGCCGAAGCACCCCCTGCCGGGTTGCCCGCTGCGACGGAAACCCCGGCAGAAGAGCCCCCGGCCGAGGAACCTGTCGAAACCGACGACACCGATGCTCTTGCACCGGCCGAGGACAACGATTAAAAAAATACAGTGACAGTAACCTTAATTCGCTTGCGCAATAGTCAGTGTATTCAAGGAATTTGCTCGAATTGAGGTTACTGTCACCGCGATTTCGGCGCCGTTACCCGAGGGCGCCGCGGCGGTCGCGTTCCAGCGCCGTTTTGATCTCCGGGATGCGTTGCGCGGTGTGGCGATAGCCGGCCTCGAGCGCGCGATCGAAGGACTTCCAGTCGAGCACGTCGATGCCCTGGAGCGGCGGCGCAAGCAGGATACTGCTTTGTTCGCGATTCGCGGTGTTTGACAACGCCGAACTCAAGCTCCCTGCACGCAACAGCAACTGAATGATGCTGGGTGCCCGGCGCGCACGCAGCAGGCGCAGCCTGCCGAACACGGAAATCTCGTCGACATCGTCACAGGCAACCAGCGAATGCTCAGTGCCGACATCGACGCCGATCACCCGTCCCCTGCCGAACGAACGCATGACGTCGACAGGAAGGTTGTTCAGAACCCCGCCGTCCACGAGTATCTGGTTCTCCTGAAATACCGGCGGCAATACGCCCGGAATCGCCACCGATGCCCGCAACGCACGCCACAGTGGTCCCTGGCGGTGCACGTACAACTCGCCGCGTGTCAGGTTGGTCGAGATACAGAAAAATGGAAGCGGCAGATCTACGATGTCGACGTTGCCGACTTCCCGTTGCAGCAGCTTCGTTACCCGTCGTCCCGATGCCAGCGAGATCAGCGGCAAGGTATAGTCCCCGAGTGGATTGCGGTCGACGAAATTCCGCCGGTGCCGGCTGATCAGCTGCTCGGTTCGCCACCCGGCCGCGACTCCCGCCGCCATGATCGATCCGACGCTGGTACCACCGCAGTGATCGATCGGAATCGCCGCTTCCCGAAGCGCCTTGATGACGCCGATGTGCGCAAAGCCGCGTGCGCCGCCACCGCTCAGCACCAGCCCGGTCGCGTTACCGGTGATCAGGCGCGCCAACCGACCGACATCATCAGGAGAGCGCAGATGGTGATGATGCGCAAAGGGATGCTGCGCGAGCCACAACTGCGTCCTGCCCGGGCGAATCAACCGCCTTTGCAACAGCACCAGCTCGACGATTTGCGAACCCGGGTCCCGGTTACCGATCGTCTCGAGGCCGGGCCACGGTCGCGGTTCGTCCTTCGCATCGGCTAGCAGCACCAGGGTATCGGCCTGTGCAACACACTGCCGCGTCCAGGCGAGTGACGAGGCATCGGCAACGTAAAGAATGAAATCCCTGCGCGACTCGATCTCGTTGAACCAGACGCTGGTGTGTTTCGCCGCGTCATCCGGCGTGAATATTTCGATGCGGCCGTAAACGGCGAGCGCACGTGACAGGTTTTCGGCGAACTCCCTGGCATCGATGCCGTCGTGGTTGCCGATGATCGCGAAAGTGCGCGACGAGGATCGCGGCGTGTCGTGCCGCAGCGAAAGTTCCAGCCGCGCAACCGTCAAGCGCGCGATGCTCAACATCGCTGAGGGGAACTGCCGCGCGAGATTGTCAAATGCGTCCTTGGAGAAACGCATGAGTTCGGTATCGCGAAGTGCAACGACGGTGGCGGTGCGCCGGCTCCCGGACACCAGCGCGTTTTCGCCTACGGTCTCACCGCGGCGGACCCTCCCGATCAGGCGCCGCCCGTCCGGCGCGTCGCGGTACGCTCCAAGCGCGCCGCTGCTGACGGCGTACAGGGAATCCGCTTCATCGCCCTGATCAAAGAGCGTGGTGCCGCCCGGGATGCAGAACCACTCGACCTGTTCGGCAACAGCGACCAGTGCTGCCGGTTCGAGGTCCTCGAACAAGGGCAACGACGCAAGCACCGCAAGCGCGTTACGTCCAATACTCGTATTCGGCGGAAACTCGACCGTCATCGTCTGCTGCTCTGTCCGGCATGCGCGAGTACGTTTGCTGCGGTCCTGTCTCCGCGAGGATCAGAATCTGTAGGAGAACCCCGCTCCGATGGAGAAATCCGCAGCACGATCATTGAGCCCCAGCGCGGCGTTCAGATCAAGTTGCATGTTCGCCTGGCGCAACCACAGTATTCCCCCGTTCAGGCTGTGCGCCGAACCACCGTCCTCCGGCACCGTCGCCTGCCACTCCGCATAAGCGTTGGTGTTGTCTTTCAGCGCAAAGTTCATGCCGAGGCCGTTTTCGAAGGTGTAATCGTTGTCGGACGCCGAGATCAGCACCGTGCCGAAGAAGCGTGAATGTGCCCAGGCGGCGCCGATCGACGGATCGTAACTGTCGCTGCTGAACTCGTCGTCACCCACGGGCAAGTTCAACCCGGCGAAGAACGAGATTGGCGTTGCCGCACTGTCGTCCGTCACCTGCACTTTGACACGGACACTCGCGTCGTTCATGCCGTTGTCCGATCCATTGCCGGCATCGCGCCACGACAGTCCCGGCCAGCCGAACTGCAACTCGACATCCTCGTTCAGACCGTAACGCAGCAGCGCCTGCGGCAAGGTGTGCAACTCGAAATCGGTGCCATCCGAGTCGTTGGTGTACAGGTAACCGGTCTCGATCTGCCACGCGCCTGCCGGCAGTACGTATGCGTTGGTGCTGAACAATGGACGATCGGTGCGTATAAGTGGCGCCGACTGTGTCGCAGCCTCCCGCGCACAAACTGCACCGAGCAATACCAGGCTGCAGGAAATGGAACTACGCATGATTTACTCCTTTGTATCCGCGTCCGAAGCAGGCGGCTTCGCCGCCGCATCCGCATCGTGAAACAACCACCGTTCCAGCGGTCGCTGAAGTACATACGTGAATCCCACGTACATTGCTCCAAGAAAGACAATGCCCCACGGGGGCGAAAAGCGGATCACGTGCACCGGCCATAAGAATGCGTGCACCGTGTTCACGATCGAATCCACTGTGAAGCGCATCAGGAACTCGATCAGCTGACCGCCGAAGAAGCCCGCGATGCCGTCGCTTGCAGCGAATTCGCTAATTACCGTTGTGGCTTCCAGCCAGACAAATGTGATGACGAACCCACAGGCGTACAGTCCACCACCCCGTGTATCCCAGACCTTGCGTATCCAGCGGCGGATGACGACCCACAATGCCGCCGGAAACGAACGGGGTTTGGTGACGAGTGTGCGACCAAGATCCACCGACTCCCGGCCGCGCGCCTTAATCCGCGCTACGAACGACGGCTTGCCGCCCTTTCGATTGTCGGGGGTCCCCCGTTGTGACTTACGGTTGCCGATGGCCTGCGCCGCCTCAGTGACTTCGGGTCGCCGCGAACTTCGCCGGCCGGCCCCGATCGGTCAGCTCTTGTCGAGCTTGGTGATCTTTGAGCCTTCCAGTGTCAGGTTGTACATCAGCCCTTTCGAACCGAAGATGAACCCGACCACAGGATCCTTGATGTTGCTGCTGTCGATGGACTTGCCTGCGCCGACATCGATCAAAGCAACCGAACCGTCGATGCCGACTTTCCAGCCGTCACTGTTCCGGAACTTGTCGAGTGCATCCTGCGTCATGAACGCGATGATTATCGATTTTGCCTGTATGCCGAGCTGGAAACCGATCGAGCCACTGACCGTATTGTAGTAGTCAACTGATGCTCCACCGATGCGCAGAGCGCCCTCGCCTCCTTCCACGCCGACGCCGAAGCCTCCCTTGATGACCCTCGGAAACACCAAGTAACCGGCAGCCTGGTTCAGGAACACGTCGGAATCGTCGATTTGCTCCGAGAAGACTTTCAGCGATTCAACAACCGCTGCATCGATTTCAGCAGCAGTTGCCGCTGCGGCGCCCTGTGGCAAAGTGAGAGCGGCGATGGCCGTCGACATCAGAATCTTTCGGCACAGGCTGTTCATATTGACTCCCTTTCAAGCTCGTTCGAATGGATAAGCGCGGGCGGCAATGATAACGCAGAGGCCGCACCCCGGGACAAGCGTCGCAGTTTGCGGACAGTGAGCTGAAACAAAGCTGAACGCGCCGTGCCGAATTGATCAATTGCCCTGCTCGACCCCGCATCGTTCGGCGCGCTCCTGTAGGAGCCTGCAGTGCAGGCGACCTCTTTGTGTGGGCATCGCAGTTAAACGAAGGGCACCCGGGGAATCTTCCCGGGACACGCCGTGAATACAGCCCTGTAGGCTCGCGGCGCGCGTCCCTGCGCGCCGACGGTCCCGGGAAGACACCCCGGATACCCTTCGTTATCAGCATT
>CAYXKM010000215.1:0-6624 GCA_964465665.1 uncultured Woeseiaceae bacterium | reverse complement strand
CGGCCTGATACAGTGGCTCCGCGGTCAGCCGGCAGGGACCGCAAACCAGGTACTGGTGCTCGACCGGCACGGCCGGGACATACTTGGGCGCCGCGTGCCGTCGTACGTTGCCGGCACGGTCGACCGGCACCGGCGTCACCTTCGGTCCGGCGAGCCGCCACGACGCGAACCGCGGAATCTGCGCTGGGCACGACCGCTGACGCAGCTCGTGTCGCCGGACGGCGAGGTTTTCACGGTTGTCGTTTCACCGCCCGACCGCCTGCCGTTTTTTTGGAACAGGATGTCCGTTCGCAGCCTTTTGCTGGTGCTCGCGCTCATTGTCAGCGCAGCGGTTTGCTACCTGCTTGCGCGAGCGATCACGAGCCCCGTGCGCAAGCTTCGTGACGCCACCGTATCGCTGGCACAGGGCAACCTGCACGAAAGGGTCGGCGCTACACTCGGCCGCCGTCGCGACGAACTCGGGCGCCTTGCGCGGGATTTCGACCTGATGGCGGATAAATTGCAGAAATCCGCGAGCCAGCAGACCGAGCTGACCAGAAACATATCGCACGAATTGCGTTCGCCGCTTTCGCGGATGCGCGTCGCCCTGGAACTACAAAAACGGAAATCCGGTGAATCACCTGATCTCGATCGCCTGGATGAGGAGATCGGTCGACTCGATTACCTGATCGGGCAGATTCTGAGTTACAGCCGCCTCGATTCCGGCGACTCGCAGCAGGCTGGCGACTATGACCTGGCTGACCTGATCGACGAAGTCGTCGACGATGTCAATTACGAATGCCGCGCGAGTGGCAGTGACGGGGCCTTCGTCATTGCTCAAAATGTCCTGTCGACGGTCGTGCGTGGATTTCGCGATCCGATGAAAAGCGCAATCGAGAATGTGTTGCGCAATGCCGTGCGTCACAGCCCGCCGGGCGGGACGGTCAGCATCCGCCTCGATCGCCACGATAAAGACACCGTGCAGATCGAGATCATCGATCAGGGCACCGGCGTTCTGGACGCGGACCTGCCGTTGCTGTTCGATGCGTTCTACCGCACGCAGCGTTCAGCGCAAAAGCCCGGCGAACAGGGAACCGGGCTCGGCCTTGCCATCGCTGCGCGCGCGGTGGCAAGAAACGGGGGCCGGATTGTCGCACGAAACGTGGCACGAAATGGCGTAGGCGGTCTGGTAGTAACGATAACCCTGCCGGCGAGGACCTGACCCGGTCATTCCTGGCGGGCGGGCAACCTCGCCTTGTAAGGCTTGCGAAACAGGATGATCGACAGGTCGTCGGGTTTGCTCGGCTGGTGCGTCGACTCTACGGTCATGCGGCGCTTTGCCAGGGAGATCAGCGAGTCGATGACACCCGGCAGCGGTCCTTTGCGGATCATCGCCGTAATTTCGTGCGTGTGCAGGTTGTCGGTCAGGCCGTCGCTCGCCACGAGGACGGTGTCGCGCGGACGCATGATGATTTCCGCGCCCATGTCGATGCGCATGTCGCTGGTGCCGAGAAAATTCGATACAAGGTGCCGTTCCTCGTGATGCAGCGCATCCCTAAGATCGAGGAATCCCGCTTCCACCGCGAATCCGGTCGGCGAATGCGCCATCGTCTGCGATTTGATCATGCCCCGTTGTCCGACGACGATCGCTTCCGAGTCACCGATATGGTAGGTGCGCAGCAGCAGCCCCTCGATGGTCACGATAGTGAACGTTGTCGCGGCTCCCATGCCCATGGCGAGTACCGCGAGATTGGCGGTTTCGATGCCATTGAGTATCGCCGTACGCAGGAGTGTCGTTTTTTTCATCGAATCCTTGAGTGATTCGTCCAGCGTATTGACCGCCGCTCTCGAGGCGCGACGACCGCCAGGCAAACCACCGGCGCCGTCCGCGACGACGAACACGGCGGCCCCGGGTCCATACGGAATTACGGCGACGGAATCCTCGTTCGGTGTCGATTTATCCGGCGCCCGCGAGGTATATGCCGCTACGGCACCGCCGGCAACCGTTGCGTACACGAGTTCCGGAACCTCGTCTCCGTCCAGCAGCACCATTTCGTCCGGCGAATCAGTCACTGCAGGATTCGCTTGTCGTCCATTGGTGCCCACTCATGGGTCACGCTTCACCGGCTCGCGGCACCAGGCACAATAGTTCCAGAAATCCCCGGCAATGCCAGAGCGGCAGGAGCGGCATTTGTGGTCGCTGCCCGGCAGCTTCCATGGCCGCTTCACGCGAGTCCGGCACCATGGGCAATAGCGCATGAACGGCATCAGCGGCTCCTTGCATCGGGGGTTGGAGCATTTGGCCGAATAGCGTTTGTCTGCGAAACGCCGCGTGGTCTCGACCTGGAAACCCGGACCATAGCAATACGCGCAGTAAGCCCAGTCCGATTTGACGCCGCGTTCGCACCGGGGGCAGGTAGCGGGCATGCGAGTATCGTCCTTCGGCGCCGGATTGTCCGTTCCGCACCACGGACAGTGCTGCATGCTTTCCGACACCGGACCCTGGCAACGGCGGCAGTCGTAGCGCGTGTCCAGCGCTTTCCTGAACTGCGATTGAAATTCGCGCCAGCGAAGCTTTCTCCAGGAGGTTCTTTTCTTCGCCTTTACCGTTGACCGTATTGGACGCGAAGTTTTGCCGCGCACCTTGACCTTGCGGAAATCCGCATACATGTGCACCGCATCCTTGTATCGATCGGCAGGGTCGAGTCTGATCGCCTTGCGGATGATGGCGGCCAGATCCGGGCCGACGCGCGCCATAAGGCGCTCATGGCCGATCATCGGCCAGTTGAACGGCCATTCCGGAAGCTTTCCGGAGAACATGCGGTACAGAACGAGCCCGAGCGAAAACACATCCGACTGAAATTTCGGCCGGCCCATCGCCTGTTCCGGTGCGATGTAGTCGATGGTCCCGGAGCCGGAAGCCTTGAGCGTCCGTATGCTGATCTTGGCAAAGCCGAAGTCGGTCAGTTTGAGGTGATTTCCCGGGAAAACAATGAAGTTTTCAGGCTTGATGTCGCAATGAATCACCTTGTTGCGATGCGCATAAGCGAGCGCGGCAATTGCCTGATCGGCAAGTTCCAGCGTTTTTTCGGTCGATATGCGGCGAATCAGGCGGTCGGCGAGCGACTCGTCGCCGAGCTCCATCGCAATGACGAAGTAATCACCGATGAAACTCGCGTTCAGCAGGGTAATGATGTTCGGATGCACCAGCCTGGTCGCAACCTGCACTTCCCGCAGAAAGTCTTCATTGGTGATGTTCCGCGCCGGTTTCGGGATCTTAAGGGCGACGCGTGACTTGTGGATCGTGTCGAATGCCTTGTAAACATTGGCCAATGGACCGGACGCGATGCGTTCGAGAATCTTGTACTTGTCCAGCTTTTGGCGTGCTTTCAACAAAGCCCGGTCAGCCCGTGGTTATGCGCAGGAAAAAATTGCCGCGTGAAAAAGTGGCAATCATTTAGGCCGCGACAGTGATAGTCAAGCCCGCAAAATCGGGTAACGATCGGCAGCTATCGCCTGCCTTTGCTTTCCTGTTTTTCGGCTTCTTTTACTACTTGCTGCGGACCCGTGAAACAGCCTCGAGCCACCCGGCATAAAGCCGCTCGCGCACGGCAGTATCCATCTGCGGATGGTACACGCTGTCGCGTTGCCACATTTTGCTGATGGCCGGGGTCGATGCGATCAGCCCGGCTTCCAGCGCGGCAACGCATGCCGCACCGACCGCTGTCGATTCGATATTGCGTGGACGCTCCACCGTAACGCCCAGCACGTCGGCAAGAAACTGCAGAAACCAGCGATTTTCGACCATGCCGCCATCGACCCGGATGATCTCCGCTGCGATACCGTCTTCGCGCATTGCGAGCAGCAGGTCGCGGGTCTGGAACGCGATGGCCTGCAGGGTCGCCGTGACTATCTCGCCAATGCCGGTGTCCCTGCTGATCCCGAGGATCGCGCCTCGGGCCGCCGGGTCCCAGTACGGTGCGCCAAGACCCGCAAATGCAGGCACGACATGCACATGCGACACGACTCCGGTTGCGCTGGCCAGATCTTCGGTCTCCCGAGCCGATTTGACGATGCCGAGCTGATCGCGCAGCCACTGGATCGCGGAGCCCGCAACAAAAATGCTGCCTTCCAGTCCGTAGGTCACTTTTCCGTCCAGCCGGTAGGCAACGGTCGAGAGCATCTTGTTGCGCGACAGAATTGCGCGCTCGCCGGTATTGGCAATGACAAAGCATCCGGTACCGTAGGTACTCTTGCAGGTACCGACTTCGAATCCGGCCTGGCCGATGAGCGCCGCCTGCTGGTCACCGGCTATGCCCGTGATCCGGATGCGGCCATCGAAAAGAGATGCTTCGGTCCCGCCATAAGCTGCGGCACAGTCCCGCACATCCGGCAACATGCTCCGCGGTACGGCAAACAGCTGCAACAGCACATCGTCCCATTCCTGCCGGTGTATATCGAACAACAACGTCCGCGACGCATTGGTTGCGTCGGTCGCATGCACTTTGCCGCCGGTCAGCCGCCACAGCAAAAAAGAGTCCACCGTGCCGAATGCCAGCTTGCCCTCCTCTGCGAGCCGCCGCGCGCCGGCAACGTTGTCCAGTATCCAGGCAATCTTGCTCGCAGAAAAATACGGATCGAGACGCAGCCCGGTCTTCTCGCTGATCATCGGCTCAAGACCCTGTCGCTGCAATTCCGCACAGCGTTCTGTCGTCCGCCGATCCTGCCACACGATCGCGTTGTGAATGCAACGGCCGGTCCGGCGATCCCATACCAGAGTCGTCTCACGCTGGTTGCTGATGCCGATCCCGGCGATATCCGCTGCGCCGAGGCCGCTTTTCTGCAACACCTCACCGCTAACATTCAGAACCGATTGCCAGATCGCTTCCGGATCGTGTTCGACCCAGCCGGGATGCGGGTAGAACTGTGGGAACTCCTGCTGTGCGGAAAATTCGGGCTCGAGTTTTGCATTGAACAACACCGCCCGGCTGCTGCTGGTACCCTGGTCAATCGCCAGTATGTGTCGAGCCGTCATTCGTCCTCCTCGTACAGGGCATACAGTGGTTTCCCCACCCGCATTTTCCGGCCTGCCTCACGCGGCATACGCTGCCCCGCCTGCTGCCGGACAAACCCGGTAATGTTCCGCAGGATGTGCTCCGGCCACGGCGTCACGCGTCGCGTTGCAAGGCTCACGTGAAGGTTCATCCATTCGGCGGTCGCTGCAAGAAAGCCCTGCTCGGCATGATAAAGCCACTGAAACTGGTGTATGCGCTTCTCGTCGTAGGCAAGAATCTGCGACCGTACGCGATACGGATCCGCCTCCTTCAGTTCCTGCCGGTAGGTGATATGGCATTCAACGGCAAACGTGGAGCCCTGCCCGGATTCTATGTATTCGTTCGTGATGCCGAAATGCGACCACAGGTCGTCCACTCCACGATCCAGTGCGAGCACGTAGTAAGCGACGTTCATGTGCCTGTTGATGTCGATCCACTCGGGCAGGACTACGCCAGAGCTGACTTCGATTCCCGGCAGATCCTTCATGCGTTCACGGCTCCCGGAGTTCCGGAACGTCGGCAAAATGGCGCAAAGCATCTGGATTGGCGAGTGCATCCGTGTTCTTCACTTTTTCCCCGTGCACGACCGATCTTACGGCGAGCTCCACTATTTTCCCGCTGATCGTCCGCGGTATCTCCGGAACTGCAATTATTTTTGCCGGTACATGGCGCGGCGTCGTGTTGTCGCGTATCACCCTGCAGATCCTCTTGCGCAAGGATTCGTCGAGGTCGATACCCGGACGCAGCACGACGAACAGCACGACCCTCACGTCGGCGTCCCAATTCTGTCCGATGGCTATGCTCTCGACGATTTCGTCGAGTTTCTCGACCTGGCGGTAGATTTCTGCCGTGCCGATCCGCACGCCCCCGGGATTCAGTACGGCATCAGAGCGACCGTGGATGATCATGCCGCCGCTTGCGGTTATTTCAGCATAATCGCCATGGGCCCAGACGCCGGCGAAACGCTCGAAATAAGCCGCATGATACTTGCGATTGTCCGGGTCGTTCCAGAACCCTACCGGCATGGACGGAAATGCCCGGGTGCAGACCAGTTCGCCGTTCTCCTTCGTCACCGGCCTGCCTTCGCTGTTATATATTTCGACTGCCATTCCGAGTGCCAGGCATTGCAATTCGCCGCGGCGTACCGGTAACACCGGATTGCCGGCAGCGAAGCAGCTTATGATGTCTGTACCGCCGGCAATCGACGACAACTGCAGGTCGCTGCCCACGGCGTCGTACACATAGTCGAAACTTGCCGGCGCCAGCGGTGATCCGGTCGACAGCACGGATTTCAGCGCAGACAGATCGAATTCGTCGCAAGGCCTGATGGCGGCTTTCTGCTGTGCCGCGATGAACTTTGCGCTGGTACCAAAAATGTTGATGCCTTCTTCCTCCGCGATGCGCCAGAGGATGCGTCCGTCCTCGTGAAAAGGCGAGCCGTCATAAAGTATCAGCGTCGCGCCGGCAGCAAGGCCGCTGGCAAGCCAGTTCCAAATCATACAGCCACATGTCGTAAAGTAGAAAAGGCGGTCGAAGGTCACAACGTCGCAATTCAACACGTGCTACTTCAAGTGTTGCAGCAGCGTTCCGC
>CAYXKM010000214.1:0-4083 GCA_964465665.1 uncultured Woeseiaceae bacterium | reverse complement strand
CGAATGAACTCGAGGGCGGCATCGAGCACAAGCTCCTCGTAGCGCTGTTTGTTGACTGCAAACCATTCACGATCGTTGTGCAGTGACAGTTCCCTGAGGAATGCCAGCGTCGCGGGCCTGAAGGATGCGTAACGGCGGTTGTGCATAAACTGGTTCCTGGCAAATGCTCCGGGAAGCGATTCCGCGGACCGATTTTTCTCAGCAGTTATCCGTGCCGGCCTGCGGATGCGGAAACTTGTCGGAGTCATCTTCCGTCTCGCGTGGTGCGAGACAGGCGAAATCCTTTTCCACAAGTATCGAAAGCTTGCTCCCATCATCGAGCCATTGCTCGGCAATGATGGAAACGGCATCCGATTCTGCCCAGGGTTGCACCTCAGCCTGCGGCAACCGCAATGTCAGGACACCGTCGTGGAAAGATGCATTGCAATCGACGGTGGCAGGCGAACTCTCGAGCACATAACGAAAGGTGGCACCGCCGGGAAACCCCACGGCACCACGCACGATACCCGCCGATGCAACTTGCCCGACCTCCGGTCGGCTCAGCCGCAAGCGAATGGAATTGTCCAGGATGCGTAATTTCATGTCGGCTGTCAGGCTCTCGGGTAGCGAGGCAATTTACACATGATAGGGCCGCTTCGAGACAGTTGCACGGTGTGCGCTGTGCCGGTTTCGCGTCTGACTTTCGCCGGCGCAACCCGGTCAGCCGTCACCCAGTGATTGCCAGAGCGCCAGTGCATTCGGATCCTTCGGGAACCGGTCGAGCAGGTCCTTTGCCGCATGCCTTGCTTCATCCCGGCGCCCCATATCCCGCAACAATGTGACCAGTGTCGCTCCGATATCGAAATCGGCTGGAAAACGCTCGCGGGCACTCCGCAATTCGGCCAAAGCATCCTCCCCGTGGCCGAGTGAATGGAGTGCCACGGCGTATACGAATACGAAACGGCTGTTATCACGGGCTAGCGCAGCTGCCCTTTGAAGTTCACCCAGCGCTTCTTCGTATCGCTGCGTCCTGACCAGCGCAAGTCCCAGCGCGTGATGCAACGCGGCATTGTCGTCATTGGTTGCGATTCCATCGCGAAGCAGTTTCTCGGCTTCATCGTGGCGCTGTTGTTGTGCATAACTGTCGGCCAGGTTGACACGGGCAACGACACCGCGCGGATCACGTGAGATTGCCAACCGGTAGTAGTCGTCCGCCTTTTGCAGGTCACCCGCATTGCGGGCCAGGTTGGCCAGATTGGTTAGCGAGTCGGACCGGTCCGCGACCGAGAGTTGCGAAGTTATGTACTCGCTCTCGACGGTCCGCAACGACTGCAGATGCTGCGGGGACAGATTGCCCCGCAGCATCGAAAGCGCGTGCATGGCTTCGAAGCGTACCGAGAGCATCGGGTCCGCCAGCAGCGGGCCGGCGAGTTCTGTACGTAATTCCACCGCCGCGTGCTGCAGCGCCCGAAGCGCGCCAAACCGTAACAGGCCATCCGCTGCTGCGACCGCACGCCGGATACTTTGCAGCGTGAGTTCGTCATAGGGTGGCGCGAGCAATGTCAGGGCCGAGGCGCGCGCGATGCCCGGCATCGCCGGATTATCGATAACATCCTGCAGGAGTCGGTTCGCCCCCGGCTGCCGGGCCCGGCCGGCCTGCAGCGCTGCCGCGAAGTGCGGTCGCCGGCTGTCGCCGAACCAGGTTCGAATGGCGGCTTCGGCCCAGGCCGCGTCCCGGTCGCCGTGACAGTCGTTGCAGGCATACGGGGCGCCGGTCGCCGCATACAGGTCCGGCCTCGGAATGCGAAAACTGTGATCGCGGCGATCGTCCACGCCCATGTACGTGCGTGCCGGCATGTGGCAATCCACGCATTCGATGGTTGCCGTTGCATGCCGCTGGTGTTCCTCTGTATCAAATTTCTGCGGCAAGTGGCAGGTCGAACAGACCGCGCTCGCCGGCCCCTGTGTCTTGAGCGTTGCGCTGTGTGAATCATGGCAATCCGAACAACTGACGCCGGCCTGGTACATGCGGCTCTGCAGGAACGAACCGTATTCGTAAACCTCGTCCCGGATCTGGCCATCGGCGTAATACAGGTCTTCGTCCAGCAAAGCCGGCACATGTGTATCCAGCAGCGGCTTGCCGTACTTATAGCTTGCGGCCAGCGGGGCGCGGCGCGAGTGACAGCGCCCGCAAGCTTCAGGTTGGGCGGCGAGCTTCATCGGCAGGCGGCTGCGTTCGGCTATGCCCGTTTGTGCGTTCATTTGCCAGACAGCTCCCTGCGCATCGTCAAGATCGGCCTTAAAACCCGAGCTCTGCTGCAGGCCGCGGTCCTGCGCAAGGGAGACATGCGCGGATGCTGGCCCATGACATGCCTCGCAACCGACACTGATTTCGGACCAGCGGCTGTCGAAACGATCTGCAGCCAGATCGTAGTTTCGCTGCAAATCGGTCGAATGGCACTCCGCGCACATGTAGTTCCAGTTCTGCTGCGGACCGGTCCAGTGCAGCACGTCGTCGTGTGCAATGAACTCGTCCGGATACAGATGAAACCAGCGTTGTCCGCCGGAATCGGCCGGCCGCGTGTCCCAGGCGATCGACAATGCCTGCAGGCGACCGTCGGGAAACTCGATCAGGTACTGCTGCAACGGCGACACACCGAAGGTGTATGCAATGCGAAAATCCTGCAGCTCGCCGATTGCATTGTCTGTATTGACCCGAAAATTGGCGGCATCGCGGAAGAAACGCGATGTCACGCCGAAAGCAGCGAACGCGCGATCATTGAAGTCACCGAGCACCGACAGGTCGCTTGCTGGCTGCATGGCAAGCTGATGATGCGATCCGGTCCAGCGCGCATACTCATCGCTGTGGCAGGCGCTGCAAGCGTCGCTGCCGACGAAGGATGCCTCCGCCACTGGCGGCACACCGGAGGGCGTGTTGACCTTCGACCCGCGATCGCTGCAACCGCCAACAAACGCGGCGAGCGCAAAAAGTTGCAGCCTGTTTATTGTTTTCAGTCAGCCATTACGTTTTCTGCCTGCGGGCCTTTCTGTCCCTGCGTCACCACCATCGTGACTTTCTGGCCCTCTTTCAACGACTTGAATCCCTCCATCTGGATGGCGCTGTGGTGCACGAACACATCCTGTCCGCCCTCCCTCGAAATGAATCCGAATCCCTTGTCATCGTTGAACCATTTGACGGTACCGCTCACTCTTTCCCCGGCCATAACATCCTCATCATGTTGCGCGCCGACCACGGTCGACGTTGAACCACGCTCGCCTGGCGGCGATGTACGCGACAGTTTATGCGAAAAACCGGGGCAAGACGCAAATTTTAGCGCCGGCGAATGGCGGGTTTTGCAACGTCGTGCCGGAGCGGCGACCACCGCAGGCAGCATCGCAGTGCAGCAATCGAATCAGCGTTTTGCGGTGTCCTTCAGCACGCCGCGGCGAATCTGATCCAGTTCGAGCGACTCGAACAAGGCCTTGAAATTGCCTTCGCCGAATCCCTCGTTGCCCTTGCGCTGGATGATCTCGAAAAAAATCGGACCGATGACGTTGCGTGTGAATATCTGCAGCAGCAGGCCTTCGTCCTTTTGCGGCGCGCCATCGATCAGGATCCGTCGCTTGCGCAGTTCTTCCAGCGGTTCGCCATGACCGGGCAAGCGTTCATCGACCAGTTCGAAATAGGCCTCGTTGGTATCCTGCAACTGCACTCCGTTGGCCAGCAATTTGTCGACCGTGCTGTAAATATCGTCCGTGCCCAGTGCAATGTGCTGGATCCCCTCGCCCTTGTAATCGCGCAGGTACTCCTCGATCTGGCTCTGGGCGTCCTGGCTCTCATTAAGAGGGATGCGAATCTTGCCGCAGGGGCTCGTCATTGCTTTGGAGAACAGCCCCGTGTGTTTGCCCTCGATATCGAAATAACGGATCTGGCGGAAGTTGAACAGCCGCTCGTAGAAATCCGCCCAAACGGACATCTGTCCCTGATGCACGTTATGCGTGAGGTGATCGATGTAGGTCAGGCCTGTATCGAGCGCTGCCGCTTTCTCGTGCCAGCCGGGCTCGTATCGAAAGTCGATGTCGTAGATCGTGTCGTCGCCGTAA
>CAYXKM010000213.1:0-14754 GCA_964465665.1 uncultured Woeseiaceae bacterium | reverse complement strand
TCGTCCAGTGTGCCATCGAAATTGGGCACCCAATCGACCGTACCCTGCGCAAGTTCGGACAAGAGGCTTTTCGCGTACGGCATCAGCCGCGATTCCGTATAACGCATCGCCGCGAACGACTTCGGATCATCCGTGGAGCCGAAGTTGCCCTGTCCGTCGATGATGTTGTAGCGGTAGGAAAAATCCTGCGCCATCAGGACCATCGCCTCGTAACAGGCCGAGTCGCCGTGAGGGTGATACTTGCCGATGACATCGCCTACGGTGCGCGCCGATTTCTTCGGTTTCTGCCCGGCGGAGAGCCCGAGTTCGCTCATCGCATAGATGATTCGCCGTTGCACGGGTTTCAGGCCATCGCCGATCTGCGGCAAAGCGCGGTCGAGAATGACGTACATTGAGTAATCGAGGTACGCCTTCTCCGTGTACGTCTTGAGCGGGAGTTGCTCGACGCCTTCCAGGTTCAATTGATTCTGCATCGAACTGCCTCAGACCTGTGCAAGGTTGCCCTTGGTCTCTAGCCACTCGCGGCGATCAGCTGCGCGTTTTTTTGCGAGCATCATATCCATGAGCTGGTCCACGTCGTCTTTTGCACTCACGGTCAGCTGCACCAGTCGACGGGTATCGCGGTTCATCGTCGTTTCGCGCAACTGCAGCGGGCTCATTTCACCGAGCCCCTTGAATCGCGTGACCGAGACCTTGCCCTTTATGTTCTCCGCCGCGATGCGATCGAGGATACCCTGTCTCTCGCCCTCATCCAGCGCGTAGTACACGTCTTTTCCGACGTCGATGCGAAACAGCGGCGGCATTGCCACATACACGTTACCGGCCAGAACCAGGCTGCGAAAATGCCGCAGGAACAGCGCACACAACAAGGTCGCGATGTGCGCTCCGTCCGAATCCGCATCGGCAAGGATGCAAACCTTGTGGTAGCGGAGATTGTCGATATCCGCGCTGCCCGGATCGACGCCAATCGCGACGCTGATATCGTGCACTTCCTGCGATGCGAGTATCTCCGTGGAATCGATTTCCCATGTATTCAGAATCTTGCCGCGCAACGGCATGATCGCCTGTGTGTTGCGATCCCGGGCCTGCTTTGCGGAACCGCCGGCCGAATCGCCCTCCACAAGGAACAACTCGCAAAACTCCGGCTCCTGCGAAGTGCAGTCCGCAAGTTTGCCCGGCAACGCGGGGCCGGAAACAATTTTCTTCCGCACCACTTTCCTGGCCGCTTTGAGCCGCGATTGCGCTTTGTTGATCGCATTCTGCGCGATCTGATCGCCCGTTTCGGGATGTTTGTTCAACCACAATACGAGGCTGTCCTTGATGACGCCGGAGACGAACGGTGCCGATTCGCGTGAGGACAGCCGCTCTTTGGTCTGCCCGGAAAACTGCGGATTCTCGAGTTTGACGCTAAGTATGAAACTGAGCCCGTCCCACACGTCCTCCGGCGCAAGTTGCACACCGCGCGGCATCAGATTGCGAAACTCGCAGAATTCGCGCAGCGCATTGGTGATACCGGTCCGAAGTCCGTTGACGTGTGTACCTCCCTGCGGAGTCGGTATGAGATTCACATAACTTTCGTTGATCACCGGGCCTTCATCGGTTTGCCAGACCATTGCCCAGTCGACCACTTCGTTGTTGCCGGTCAGACTGCCGGAAAACGGCTCGGCAGGGAGGTAACTGACCTTGCCGATCGCTTCGAGCAGGTATTCCTCCAGCCCGCCCGCATAACACCACTCGGCCTTCTCTTCGGGCTTCTCGATGCTCAAGCTTACCGAAAGCCCGGGGCACAACACGGCTTTGGCACGCAGCATGTGCTTCAAACGAGAAACGGAAATGACAGGAGAATCGAAATACTGCGGGTCCGGCCAGAACCGTATCGTGGTGCCGCTATTCGCCTTTCCTACAGTGCCGACCTCCTCGAGTTTGCTGCGCTTGTTGCCGCCGGCAAAGCTCATGTTGTATTCCTTGCCACCGCGCCGTATCCACACTTCCAGGTGTTTTGACAGGGCGTTGACCACGGACACGCCGACACCGTGCAGCCCGCCGGAGTACTGGTAGTTCTCCTTGTTGAACTTGCCGTCGGCATGGAGCCGAGTCAGGATCAGCTCGACGCCCGGAATTTTCTCCTTCGGGTGTATGTCCACCGGCATGCCGCGGCCATCGTCGCGAACTTCCAGCGATCCGTCTTTGTGAAGCGTTACGTCGATTTTTTTGCAGTGGCCGGCAAGCGCTTCGTCGACGCTGTTATCGACGACCTCATGCGCCAGGTGATTTGGCCGCGAAGTGTCAGTGTACATGCCGGGCCTGCGCCGGACAGGCTCGAGACCGCTGAGGACCTCGATGTCAGCTGCATCGTATCGTTTGCCCATCTACTCGTTTGCCCCAAGCGACAGCAGGTAAATTTCAAGTTCGCCGGGGATTCTAGCAGGATGTGCGCCGCCGGGCGCAAGCGCAAAACAACGGATTCAGTCGAGATCCGCGAGCAACGACAGGCGTATGTTTTCGGCGACAGGCCGAATTTCCACAGTGCAGTTTTTGTGATCGATACCCGCCGCCAGCGGCGCGCCGCTTTTCAGGGCCTTGTTCTGCTCTTCGTTGATCTCGAAGCGCAGGAAATGTACGGCGGAGGTCTTGTCATCGTCGGAACGGCCAAGATCCTCGTCGGCAACGGCGCGGATCTTCGGCAAGTCACCGATCTGCATCCACACGGTCTGCTCGATGCCGACAAGAAACCGAAGCATCTGTCGACGCTCCGCTTCATCCGGAAATTCGACCATGAAAGTGGCTTTCCAGTTACTGCCATCCGGTATCAGCGGATTGTAGGCGTCGAGTTCGTCCTGGATACCGGCCGCCTCGAAAATGCGCTCGATCCGCAGCATTTCCTGCACCTGGTACTGCATGGTCAGCCGGTCCTCGAAATACAGGGTCGCGTTGGTGCCGAGCGGCAGGCGCCGGTTGCGCTTGTGCTCCATCACCTTGTTGCGAAACTGCTCGCGAACTTCGGAGTATTTTTCCAGGCCGAAGAGATCGCCTCGAGACAAGTGATCCATAGTCAGATCCCGTAAGCCATGCGCAGCAAGCCGAGTGGATGCCTGCCGGGCTGGTGATCCAGATCCTGCGCAATCTGTTCCGCCGCCATTGGGCAGTCACTGACGAAATGGGCGGCAGCGCTTTTCTTCACTCTGCTGACGACCGGCTTGGCGATCTTCTTCGAAATATCGTGAAACTCTTTTTTCACGGCGTATGTCCCGTCGTGCCCGGAACACCGTTCGATGACATCGATCTCGGTCCCCGGCACGAGCGAGAGGATGTCGCGGGTTTTCAGGCCGATATTCTGTACACGAAGATGGCATGGCACCTGGTACGACACTTTGCCGAGCCGATTCGGAAACTCTGTCTTCAGATAGCCTTCCTTGTGCCGCAGCATCAGGTACTCGAAGGGATCGAACATGGCATCGCGCACTTTCAGCACATCCGCATCGTGCGGAAACATCAACGGCATTTCCTGCTTGAACATGAGCGTGCAGGATGGAATCGGGGTAACGATATCCCAGCCCCGGTTCACCCAGTCGACGAGTTGCGGAATATTGGCGTCCCGCGCCCTTTTTACCGCATCGAGGTCGCCGAGCTCCAACTTCGGCATGCCACAGCAAGCCTCCTTCTGCGCCAGCGCAACCGGAACGCCGTTGTGTTCATAGACCGCAACCAGGTCTTCCGCCAGTGCCGGCATGTTGCGATTGCCGTAACAGGTCGCAAACAGCACCACGCGACCGCGCGTATCGTTCGTGGCCCGCGCGGAATCGCCTGTCTCGTCGAGATGCGATTTCAGTCTCTTGCGTGCCGGCTTTGCATGGTACGACGGCACCGTAGCGTCTCGATGTACGCCGAGTGTTTTTTCCAGAAGCTTTCGCCCGACCGGACTCCGGTTCGCGGCATTGACTGCCTGCACGACCACCGGTATTCCCACAAAGCGGCCGATGGTGTCGGTGGAACTCAAGATACGGTCGCGACGACTGGCACCCTGCTTTCTGAATCGGGCCGCCTTGGCGCGCAACATCAGGTGCGGGAAGTCCACGTTCCATTCGTGGGGTGGCACATACGGGCACTTCGTCATGTAGCACATGTCGCACAGGTAGCAATGGTCGACAACGTCCCAGTAAACCTTCCTGGGCACGGTATCGAGCTCCGAGCTTTCCGATGCATCGATTGCATCGAACAGGGTCGGGAACGAATTACAGAGATTGAAGCAGCGACGACATCCGTGACAGATATCGAATACGCGCTCCAGTTCGGCGGTCAGCGACGTTTCATCGTAGAAATCGTCTGTCTGCCAGGCGATGGGATGCCGAGTCGGCGCCTCGAGACTGCCCTCGCGTTTGTCGGATTCTTTGCTCATTGAGCGCTTGCCGGCTGGACCATCGTCCGGCGCGGCAATGGAATCAGCCTAGTCTTCCAGCGAATCGAGTGCTTTCTGGAAACGGTTGGCGTGCGACCGTTCGGCCTTGGCCAGGGTTTCGAACCAGTCGGCGATTTCCTCAAAGTCCTCGTCACGTGCGGCTTTAGCCATTCCGGGATACATGTCGGTGTATTCGTGGGTCTCGCCGGCAATAGCGGCCTTCAGGTTCGCGGCCGTCGGTCCGATCGGCAGACCCGTTGCCGGGTCACCGACCGCTTCGAGGTACTCGAGATGACCGTGAGCGTGGCCGGTTTCACCTTCGGCAGTCGAGCGAAATACGGCGGCAACGTCGTTGTAACCTTCGACATCGGCTTTTGCCGCAAAATAAAGGTACCGGCGATTGGCCTGGGATTCCCCGGCGAATGCATCCTTCAGATTCTTTTCTGTCTTGCTGCCTTTCAGTGACATGGTCGGTCCTCTCAGAACGTGGAAATAGCTTTAGACTTGGTCTAAGAGCTGACCACTCTATGCCGCGACCTGCACCGTGTCAACCGGCCGCGGTTCGCGTTGACGATGTTCCGGCCGGGCTGTAGCGTAGCCGCGAAACCGATGCCGCGGAGACGCATCCACGATGAGCAGCAAAAAAAGTATCGACCTCGAAAAATCGCTGTCCGAACTCGAGGCCATAGTCGAGGAGCTCGAGAGCGGGGATTTGCCGTTGGAAAAGGCCATGCAGAAGTTCGAACAGGGCATCAAGCTGACCCGCGGCTGCCAGTCGGCGCTAAAGGACGCTGAACAGAAGGTCGAAATCCTGCTGAAAAGCGCCGGCGGGGAAAACCTGCAACCATTCGCAGACGAAGACTGAACGCCGGGACGCCGGCAACCGCGCAGCGAAAGTCTCAGGACGTTCCGAGCTGGTAGGCTAGCAGCGCGCCGATGTAGCCGATAGACGTCATGTAGCACCAGGCAAAGACCGGCCATCGCCAGCTGTTGGTTTCGCGGCGGATGACCGCCAAGGTCGCTGCACACTGCAGGCAGCAGGCATAAAAAATCAGCAACCCGAATACCATCGGCAGCGTGAATACGGGGGCGCCGTCCGGCCAGCTTGCCGATTTCAGCCTCCCGGCCAGGGTCGACTCATCCGCCTCGCTGCCAACGGCATAAACCGTGCCGAGAACTGCGACTACGACTTCGCGCGCCGGAAAGCCGGCGATGACCGCCGCGGAAATACGCCAGTCCCAGCCGAGCGGCCGAAACAAAGGCTCGACAGATTTTCCGGCACGGCCGAGCCAGCTTTGCTCGAGTTGCGCAGCAGCCGCCTGGTTTCTCAATGTGCTTACGGATGCCTGCAGTGATTCCCCGCTCAGGCTCAATTCCGTTGATGCAATACGGGTCTGAAGCTCGCTTTCGATGCTTTCGGATCGGGGAAAATACGCCAGCGCCCAGACGATGACAGCAACGGCAAAAATCACCGTGCCGGCGCGCTTCAGGAATATCATCGCCCGCCCGAACAATTGCATGAGGACCGTGCGCGGATTCGGCCGGCGAAATTCCGGCAACATTAAGGCAAACGGCGGTTTCGGACCGTGCAGCGCGGTCTTTCGCAACAGCAGCGCCGTGAGCAGCCCGGCGACGATGCCAAGCCCATACAGTCCGAACAGAACCAGGCCCTGCAGGTTGACCCAGCCGACATGCTGTGCCGGTACGAATGCCGCAATGAGCAAAGCGTAGACCGGCAATCTTGCCGAGCAGGTCATGAACGGCGCCGCCAGTATGGTTGCAATGCGATCGCGCCGGTTCGGGATGACCCGCGTCGCCATGATTCCGGGAACGGCGCAGGCAAAACTGGAAATCATGGGAATGATCGACTGGCCGGAGAGTCCGACCGATCGCATGACCCGATCCATGAGATACGCCGCACGCGCAAGATAACCGGAATCTTCCAGCACGATAATGAAAAGAAACAGGATCAGGATCTGTGGCAGGAACACGACGACACTGCCGACGCCGGCGATGACTCCGTCGGCGACAAAGCTTGTAATCGCGCCCGGCGGCAGCAGCGAAGCGAGCAGTGATCCGAGTGCCGCACTGCCCTGGTCTATCGCATCCATCAGCGGAGTTGCCCAGGCAAACACCGCCTGAAATACCAGCGCCATGACTACGAACAGGCCGATGGTGCCAGGGACGGGCCGGTTTAGCCACGACGACACGCGCGAACCAAAGGTTACGATCGCCGGTGCCGTTTGTTGCACCTCGGCGAGGACTTCGCGTACCCAGCCGTAACGATGGCGCGCTTCCTGCGCGAGCGGCGGATCCCCGCCGAAGAGTTGCCGGCGTATCGCATCGATGCGCTGCGCACCGCCCTCGCCCAGTTTCGCAATCAACTCGTTGTAGAAATCGCTGTCGTGGTCGATGAGCGCCCGTTCGATTTCGATGCGCGGCACGGTGACCGGCATGTCCCGGGCCAGTAATTCCGATGCGTCGGACAGTTCGTGCCAGAACGTCGGCAAGTTCGGTTCGGGGCTCTGCGGAACGTCGTGCAAGGCAGCTCGCAAAGCGTTGATGCCCTGACCGGTCGTTGCGACCACCGGGCAGACCGGCACATCGCCCAGGCGCTTGCGCAATGCCCGGACATCGATTTTCAAGCCGCTCGATTGCGCGGCATCGGTCATGGTCAATGCCACGACAACCGGCAGATGCAATGTCAGCAGTTGTTGCAGCAGGTACAAGCCCTGGTAAAGATTGGTCGTGTCGAGCACGGCGAGAATTCCAGCCGGCGGGCGTACGTCCGGCATTCGACCGAGCAGCACATCGACGGCAATGCGTTCCTCCTGAGAGTGAACGCTCAATGCATACATGCCGGGCAGATCGACGAGTTCGAGCGCCATGTCATCAAACCGCAACGTGCCGACATGCTTTTCCACGGTGACGCCCGGATAGTTTGCGGTCCGCTGGCGCAGGCCGGTCAGGCGATTGAACAGGGTGCTCTTGCCGGAATTCGGATTGCCGACAACGACCACCGTGGCCGTAGCATGACGGCGCAACTGAATGCGATCCGCTGAAACTCGTGTGATCTTCGGATCAGGCCGCATTTAAAGGCGATCGGCGGGTGCGACGGTGACTTCGCGAGGTGTCAGCCCTCGGCTTTAAGCGTCACGGCAAATTGCCTTGCCTGCTCCCGGCGCAATGAGATGGCGTTGCCGAATACGCGGTATTCGATAGGATCGCCGCCGATAGCGGCGCTGGCTAGCTCGATCTCGGTGCCTTCGACGAGCCCGAGGACCATGAGTCGCTGCACCACGGGATCCGCGCTGTTGACGCCCTTGATGACGTACTTTTTGCCACGCTGGAGCGAATCGAGTGTCACGGTCTATGAGCCCTGGAAGCCATGGTACAGGGCTAGTGTACAGAAATGCGAATGATTCGCAATAACATTCGGCCGGTATTTGTACCTATTGTGGCCGGGACGAGTGGCGGTCGCAGAAGCCGCCCTCTCGCTCTCAGGTGTTCGGGTTTCCGTCACCCTGCAGTCGGGTGATCATCGACCGCAGGAACACCTTGTTGAAGCGCAGCTGGCAGGCCTGCGACACCTGTTCCATCAATGTCGAACTGACTCGCAGGATGGTCACGGCGCCCTGGGCCTTGATCGATGCGGTCCGTTTCGCACCGCGCACGTAGCTCGTTTCGCCGAAACAGTCGCCGTCCGTCAGCACGCCGAGGCTTTTTCCGTTGGCTTCCACAGCCGCTTGTCCCGATACGATGATGTAAAAACGGTCGTCCATTTCGCCTTCGCGGACGATCTCGTCGGCGTCCTTGTATTCGTGCCAGTCACTGGCGCGCAGTACCTCCCATATTTCGGCATGGGAGAATTCGTGGAAGAAAGTCAGCGTGCGCAGCAAGTCGAAATGTTCCTGGTTGTCCAGGCTGTCGTACTTGGCGCGCAGATCCTGGTAGACACGCGTCAGGTCGGCGGCCATCACGCTGCCGGTAGCGCAGCGTTTCGCCGGGTCTTTCTGCATCGCCATGACCACGACGTTTTCCAGTTCTTCCGGAATGTCGTCGCGATAGGTATGAATCGGCGGTGGTGTCGCGTAAACGATCTGATGCAGGAGTTTCGACAGGTTGTCCGCGCGAAACGGCCGGAATCCTGTCAGAAGTTCGTACAGGACCGCGCCGAGCGAATACAGGTCCGAACGCGGCGTCAGCTCCTCGGATTGCACCTGTTCCGGCGACATGTAGCTCGGGCTGCCGGCAATGCCCTCGATCCGGGAGACGTCGGAATCGTTGCAGATTGCAATACCGAAGTCGATGATGCGCACGTCGTTGTCGATCGTCAGCATCACGTTGCTCGGCTTGATGTCGCGATGAATGACTCCGCGACCGTGCGCGTAATGCAACGCTTTGGCGCACTTGTAAATGATCTCCACGACGTCGTCGACGCGCAGCAGGTTGTCGGGTTTGCAATAGGCTGCCAGCGTGCGGGCGCCCTGGACGTGCTCGGTAACGACGTAATACTTGCCGCTTTCTTCGCCGGCATCGTAGATCGGCATGATGTTCGGGTGCTGCAGCATGCCGACCATGTGGGCTTCGTTGAAGAACATCTTGCGGGATACGCGCGCTCGTTCCGCGTCCGCGTTTTCCTCGATGTTGTAAACCTTGATCGCAACGTCGCGACGGTAGTAGGGGTCGTGCGACAGGTAAACGGTTCCTGTGCTGCCCTTGCCGACCTTGTTGATAATCACGTACTTGCCGATTTTGGCCGGCGCATCCGTGCTTCGCTTCAGTTCCGTGACATTCCGGGCCATTTTTTACCTACAGGTCAGGACATCAGCCACCTGCCGAAAGCCAGTATTGATGCGGCATAGAACGCGGCTGCGAGGTCATCAAGCATAATTCCCGCGCCTCCGCGGAGTCTGTGATCCAGGTCCCGGATCGGCCAGGGTTTCCACACGTCGAACAGCCTGAATAGCCCGAATGCCAAGGCCCACAGCACGATGGCGGGCGGCACGGTCAGGAGCACGAGGTACATTGCAGTGATCTCGTCCCAGACGATCCCCGGGTGGTCGTGGACGCCCAGGCGCCGCGCAATCTCCCCGCACAGCCAGATCCCGGCGCCGACCATGAGCACTCCGGCAAGAATGCGCCATTCGAGGGCCAGCGGCAGGCTGAGCCATGCAATCGCGACGCCCGCTGCGGAGCCGACCGTGCCCGGCGCAACCGGCGAGAGGCCGGTGCCGAATCCAAAAGCGAAAAAACCGACAGGATCGCGCAACACTTTGCGCAACATTTCGCGATCAGCCATGTGCCGACTCCGTAAAATGCCGGTAGCCTGCGTGCCGGTAGTTGACCGCCTCCCCTGCCCTGACGCATTTCAATGCATCGCCGCGTCTCACGGATCCGATCCGGGTGACCGGCACAGCGGATTTTTTCGAGAGCTCGCCGATCGCTTGCGCTTGCGCAGCGGCCGCCGTAAATACCAGCTCGTAGTCATCACCGCCACCGAGTGCAAACTCGACTGCAGCTTCCTTGCCATGAACCGCAACGAGCGCGGCAGACAATGGCAAAAGATCCAGATCAATCGCACCACCGGCGCCACTCGCGAGCAGCAGCTTTTCAATGTCGGCAAACAGGCCGTCGGAGATGTCAATGGCCGCAGTCGCGTGCGGCGCGATTTTACCTGCCAGTGCCAGGCGTGGCTCAGGTCGCGCAAAACGGCGCAACAACTGCCGTTGGTATTCGCTTCGCACATTGTTCGACTGCCACAATTGAAGTCCGGCCGCCGCGTCGCCCGGTGTGCCGGTCACGTAAATGTCGTCACCTGATTGTGCCCCGGAACGGCGCAGCGCCGTTCCGGGAATCACGTCACCGCTGATGTGCACGGTGATGACGGTCTGATCGCCACGCGTCGTATCTCCGCCGATCAGCGCAATCGAGAATTCGTCGGCGGCTTCGAATAATCCACGCGAGAATCCGTCGAGCCAGCCGGCATCGTCGCCAGCCAGTGTCAGTGCGAGTGTCATCCAGCGAGGCCGTGCGCCCATGGCCGCAATGTCCGAAAGATTGACGGCAACGGCGCGGTAGCCAGTGTCGGCAGCGTCGAAACCTGCCGGATAGTGCACACCCTCCACGAGCGTATCCATGACCATGACCAGCTCGCGATCCGCATCCGGTCTGACGATGGCGCCGTCGTCGCCGATGCCAAGCAGAACGGAGGGATCCTTGACGGATCGCGCGAAGTAGCGACGAATCAGTTCGAATTCATCCACCGGCCGCTTACCTGAGGTTTACCGGGACTCGGTAGTGCGCCGTTTCGAAACGGCGCGATCCAGTACCGCATTGACGTACTTGTGGCCGTCGACCGCGCCGAAACGCTTCGCCAGGTTCACCGCCTCGTTGATCACGACGCGGAACGGCACGTCGGGCACCGATTCGAGCTCATGGATACCGAGCAACAGGATCGCGAGTTCAACCGGGTCCAGTTGTGCGAGAGGTCGATCGGCGATTGCTGCGATGGCGGATTCCAGCGCTTTGCGCTCCCTGCAGATTTCTGCCAGATGCCGGTCGAAGTATTCGCGATCGACCCGCGCGTAATCCTTGCGTTCGTGGAACTGGGCGGCGAGCTCGTCCGCGCCGTGCCCGGTCAGTTGCATCTGGTAGAGCGCCTGTACCAGCAACTCACGGGCGCGGCTGCGTGCACCTGCCGAGGCGGCCTTGCTCATATTCAATCCCCGAATGAAAGCGGATCGGCTCAGGCGAGCCGGCGCAGCAAGCTGACCATTTCGATCGCAGCCAGTGCCGCTTCTTCGCCCTTGTTGCCGGCCTTGGTCCCGGCCCTTTCGATCGCCTGCTCTATGGTATCCACGGTCAGCACGCCGAGGCCAACCGGCACGCCGTGCCTGATCCCGGCCGCCGCCACACCACGCGTGCATTCGCCGGCGACGAAATCGAAATGAGGAGTCGCGCCGCGAATCACTGCACCGAGGGCAATGATGCCGTCGGCGCGCCGTGCCGCCGCGACTTTGTCCACGGCGAGCGGCATTTCATAGGCGCCCGGTACCCTGACGATCTCGATATGGGCATCACTCGCACCGTGCCGGCGCAGACACGACACCGCTGCCTTGATCAGCGATTCGACGATGAAATCATTGAAACGCGAAGCGACGATCACGAAATGCGCATCGCGCGCGAGCAGGTCACCTTCTGTGGTTTTTATTTTGTCCATGATCCTGCGCTATTTTTCCACGTACTCGGTGATCTCGAGACCGAAACCGGAAATAGCATACAAGTGTTTCGGCGCAGACAATACCCGCATGCGATGCACGCCGAGGTCGCGCAGTATCTGCGCACCGACGCCGTACGTTCGCAAAACCGAGGCGCCGCTGCGACGACCCCAAAGCTCATCGCCGTCCTTGGCCAGTCCTTCGACCGCGTCCATCAGGTCGCGTGCCGATTCTTTCTGGCGTAGCACCACCAGCACGCCGGCGTCTTCCTCGGCAATGCGCCGGATCGCGTTGTCGATAGGCCAGCCGAGACTGCGGCTTTGTACGCCGATGACGTCACCCAGAGTGTCCTGTATATGGACCCGCACCAGCGGAGTTTCGACAGACGCAACATCGCCCTTCACCAGCGCGACATGCACCGTCTGATTGACGCGATCATCGTAGCAAAACATGGTGAACGCGCCGTGTGCCGTTTGCACGACCTGCTCGGAAATCCGCTCGACGTATTTCTCTTTCTCCAGCCGGTAATGAATCAGGTCCGCGATGGTGCCCATGCGTATGCCGTGTTTGGCCGAGAAACGCTCGAGATCCGGCCGGCGCGCCATGCTGCCGTCCTCGTTCAGGATTTCCACGATAGTGGCGGCCGGTTCGAGCCCCGCCAGCCGGGCGAGATCGCAGCCCGCTTCCGTATGCCCAGCGCGGGTCAGCACGCCACCCGGTTGCGCCATGACGGGGAAAATATGGCCAGGCTGACTCAGGTCCTCCGGTTTGGCGTAGGCAGCGACCGCCACACGCACGGTCCTTGCGCGATCGTGAGCCGAGATGCCGGTGGTAATGCCCTCGGCGGCTTCGATGGAGACGGTGAAATTGGTCGCGTGCCGCTGGTCCGTGGCATCGACCATCAGCGGCAAGCGTAACTGCGCGCAGCGTTCGCGTGTCATGGTCAGACAAATGAGTCCGCGTCCGTTGTGCGCCATATAGTTGATGTCTTCTGGCCGGACCTTTTCGGCAGCCATGAGCAGATCGCCTTCGTTCTCGCGGTCTTCGTCGTCGACCATGATGACCATCTTGCCATCGCGTACGTCGGCGACGATTTCCTCGATGCTGCTGAAGGGCGATTTCTCCGCACCAGGGTGGGTAATGGTCTTATTTCGCATATCCGTGTTCTCTCAGGAGATCCATTGAGATCTCATGGTCATCGCCCTTCGACAGCAATCTTTCGATGTATCGGGCCAGCAGGTCGACCTCAATATTAACCCGTGTGCCGACTTCGTACCCGCCAATAATCGTCGATTCGGCAGTATGTGGAATGATATTCAAGTCCATGCTGTTGGCCGATACCGCGTTAATGGTAAGACTCACTCCATCGACGCTCACCGAGCCCTTGCGTGCAACATAGCGGGCGAATTCGACCGGTATTTCAATCCCGAGGCGGAACGAACGCGCGTCTTTGGCCAGCACACGGATCACGCCGACACCATCCACATGGCCGCTGACCAAGTGCCCGCCGAGGCGTTCGCCGAGTGCGAGTGCCGGTTCGATATTGACCTTGTCTCCGGGCTTCATGCCGGCCAGTGCCGTCACCCGCATGGTTTCGCGAGAAATGTCGGTCTCGAATCCGCCCGCGTGCAATGCGACCGCAGTAAGGCAAACGCCGTTGACGCACACGCTGTCGCCGATCTTTTGCGCCGGCCAGTCGAACCCTGGCGCATCGATCGTGAGGCGCAGGTCGCCGCCGCGGGGCTCAAGCCGCATGACGCTACCGATGGTCCTGACGATTCCGGTGAACATTGCTGTGAGTGATCCTTAAGTTGGCGCTCTCAGTTTATGCGAACCGGTCGAGCAATAGTTCGCGCAATTATTCGCGTATCGCGCCCGAACTTGCGCACGTCGAGGACATCCAGCTCGAGACGTTGCTCGAGTTTCAGCCATGCCGGTGTCGCAAACATGCCCCTGGTCTCACTGCCCATGATGTGTGGCGCCTGGTAAATCACGAGCTCATCGACGAGACCTGCCGAGAGCAGTGAGCCCGCGAGCAGCAGGCCAGCCTCGACCAGCACATCATTGACCTCGCGGTCTGCGAGTACCTGCAACACTTCGTCGAGGTCAACATGACCGTCACGGGCGCTGCATTTGTGCACGGTGGCGCCCGCCGCTTCCACGGCCTGACGCCGGCTGTCGTCGACGCAAAACACGGCGGTCTCGCCGGGCAATGTCAGCATGCAGGCCGACAGCGGCATGCGCAGACGGCTGTCGAGTATGACGCGCAAAGGCTGGAGGTCGGTCAGGGTCCGGTCCCGCAAGGTCAGCGACGGGTCATCTGCCATCACCGTACCGACACCGGTCATGATGGCACCCGATGCCGCACGAAAACGCTGTACGTCGGCTCGTGCTTCGGGCCCGGTAATCCACTGGCTTTGTCCGTCCGCCATGGCCGTGCAACCGTCGAGACTCGCGGCGATTTTCAACCTCACGAACGGACGCCGACGCCGCACGCGACAGATGAATCCCTCGTTCAGTTTTTCAGCCTCGGCAGCCATGAGGCCACTGCGTACCGTTACCCCTGCCCTGGTCAGCGCCGCAATCCCGGTGCCAGCCACTTTCGAAAACGGATCCTGCATGGCGATGACCGCTGCGGAAATCCCGGCTTCGACAAGTGCGTCACTGCAAGGCGGCGTTTTGCCGTGATGCGAACAGGGTTCGAGGGTCACGTACGCGGTTGCTCCTTTTGCCTTCGTCCCCGCCGCTGCCAGCGCGTGGGTCTCGGCATGCGCTTCGCCGGTTTTGCGGTGCCAACCTTCGCCGACGACCTTGCCGTCCCTGACCAATACGCAGCCCACTCGAGGATTCGGATGCGCGGTGTAACGCCCGCGCCACGCCAGTTGCATTGCGCGCGCCATGTAGTGGCTGTCGGCCGCGTCGAAGCCGGTCCCGGATTCATCGGACATGGCAATACCCCTTTAGCTGCTGCCTGCTACTTCTTGTTGCCGAGCAGTTCGGGCAGCAATGACATCTGTTCGCGACTGGCAGTAGCGTCCGAGATTTCCTGCAGTCGCAATATCTCATCCTGGAATTCCGTGACGTCCTGGAAGCTCCTGTAGACAGATGCAAAACGCACGTACGCCACCTCGTCGAGGC
>CAYXKM010000212.1:0-6019 GCA_964465665.1 uncultured Woeseiaceae bacterium | reverse complement strand
GTTTGGCTCGGTTGGAACAACACCGAAGGTCACCAGTTTTCCGTCGCGAGCCGCTGTCTCTCCGGCCTCTATCGACGCAATGAATGCCGCGGGATCCTTGATGACGTGATCGGCCGGCATAATCAGAAGGAGCGGAGAGTCGCCTTTGGCATTTCCGCCGCGGCTTGCCAGGATCGCCGCCAACGCTATGGCCGGTGCCGTATTGCGCCCTTCGGGCTCCAGCACAATCGTTGCGGGCACATCGATACTGCGAAGTTGCTCGGCCACCAGGAATCGATGCGCTTCGTTGCAAATGACCATGGTGCGCTCTGCTACGTTCTTCTTGCCACGAAGCCTGAGTGCCGTTTCCTGGAGCATTGTCCGGTCGCCGACCAGGGGTAGCAGCTGCTTTGGGTACATGGCACGGGATGCTGGCCACAATCGGGTCCCGGAGCCACCGGACAGAATCACGGGCTGAATTAACGGCATTAGTCTCTCAAAGGTAGAAATATCAGGAAGTTGCCACTCTACTTTATCCCATTAGGCTCTTCTGTGGACCGGTTCATCTCCCGGAGTGAGACTTGTGTCAAATTTTGTTCCGACGCCCAATAGCCCGGTAGGAAAGACCCAGCGTCCGCAGCGCCGCCGGATCGTACAGGATTCGCCCGACGAAGGTAATTTTGCGCTTAAGCTTTTGTTTTATAAGGGCAAAGTCTGGACTCCTGAACTCAGGCCACTCGGTAACTATGGTCAGTACGCCTGCCCCGTCCAGCGCTTGGTCAAACAAGCGTGGCCGGATTCAGTAGGCCACTTCACTGCATCACTTGCCATACTGTTTGGACAACCACTGGCGGTAACATCCGCTTTGGACGCCAGCCGTCCATTCTTCGTTCGCGAGGTACCAATCGACTGTCTTGCGAATTCCGGTTTCAAAAGTCTCCTGCGGCCGCCAGCCGAGTTCGCGCTCGATCTTGCTTGCGTCGATTGCGTATCGCCTGTCGTGTCCGGGTCGATCAGTCACGAATTCGATTTGTTCCGAATAGCGAGTACCGCCTTTTTTTGGCCTGATTTCGTCCAGAATGCAGCAAATCGTGTTGATCACATCCAGGTTGGCCATCTCGTTCCACCCGCCGATATTGTAGGTTTCACCTGGAGTTGCCTCGTGCAGCACACGAATAACTGCATCGCAATGATCGTTCACGAACAGCCAGTCTCTTACCTGTTGCCCGTCGCCGTATACAGGCAGTGACTTGCCGGCAAGCGCGTTCAGAATAACCAGCGGGATAAGCTTCTCCGGAAATTGGAACGGGCCGTAATTGTTGCTGCAAATGGTCGTTACAGCGGGTAAACCATAGGTGTGGTGCCACGAACGCACCAGATGATCCGACGCTGCCTTGCTCGCCGAGTACGGCGAATTCGGTTTGTAGGCATTGCTTTCAGCGAAGTGTGGGTCCGACGGCGCCATCGTCCCGTATACTTCGTCGGTGGACACCTGCAGAAACCTGAATGCATTCCTGGATTCTGCATTCAGAGAAATCCAGTATTCGCGCACGGACTCCAGAAGATTGAAAGTGCCGACTACGTTGGTCTGTATGAATTCTCCTGGGCCGTGAATGGACCGATCCACGTGCGACTCGGCAGCGAAATTCAAGACCGCCCAAGGCTGGTACATAGCAAGCAGGCGTCCGACCAGAGTCCGGTCACCGATATCGCCGTGCACGAAAACATGGCGCGCATCGTCCTGTACTGCACGCAAATTGGAAAGATTGCCCGCGTAGGTCAGCTTGTCCAGGTTAACGACCAGACCAGCGCGATTTGCAAGCCAATTGAGGACGAAATTACTGCCGATAAAGCCCGCGCAACCCGTCACGAGAATGGAGTTTGTCACTTTAGCTTTTGCCATTGCGGTATTTTGCGGCTCCGCCGAATCTGCCGGAATCAGGAGTCGACTGGTGCTGGGCCCTTTGAGTCAGCGTTTCTTTCGGTATGAGACTGACTACGAGACGACTGCGGTGGTTTCGACGGGGGGCCCGAGTTTGGCGGTCCGTTTCAGTCTTCGTCAAGGTCCAGTCGAAAGCCGATGGACCAATTGCTGAATTCTCCGGATTCGTAGTCGCCGGAAACAGACAAGCCGCGAATCAGCGTTATGCCGAACCCGGCGCCGAACAACGTATCGTTATCAAACTGGCCCGTGCTCAGGTCGACATCGCCAACGGCGGAATAACGACCATAAGCTCGCAGAGTCAAACGATCACCGACAGCGATGCGCGCGCCAAGCGCCCCTCCGGGTGCACTATCCCGTGTGTCGAAACTTTCACCGGCAAAGCTGCCGAAGTCGAGATCGGTTCTGTCGAAGGTCGCTTCGCCGTACAGGTCGACTCGATCGCCCAGGGGAATACGCAGGCCCGCGCCTGCGCGGGTCGATGTGAAATCAAACAGATCGGAAGCCGAAAAGTCGCCCTGAGAATTGGATACCAGCGCATCGACGTCAATTTCAGTCGCGCTGTAATCGACAAACGCGTAGAGATTTTTCCAGGTACCTATGGAACCGCGAAACCGAATACCGTCGCCATCGGTCGTCGCAACAGAAACGGTTTGTCCAAGCACTATGTCGGTCATCGTTCCGTCCCTGCTGACATCCTGCGCCATATACGCGATCTCGAACCACGAGTACCGGATTTCCTGGGCTGCGACCGGTGCTGAGAGAGAAAGAAACAATATCGCTGCTCCGACCCATCTGAGAATTGCTTTCATTATCGAATCACCATTGGTTTAACCAGCTGTTCGTTCATTTTGCGCCGGCGCAGACCGATGAACACGGTCATCAGCAGCAACATGTAAGGCACTATAACACCGCCTCCCCCGCCACCCGTCCCGGCTGCCGGCGTTACGTTGACCTGGCGACTGACCGGAGCTGCGCTGTTGCCGGCCAGGTCTGTGACGTTGTAGGTTACGCTGTAAGTACCGACCAGGGACGTATTCACATTGCCGGTCGCAATGACCCGCGCACTGATGTCACCGTCGATATTGTCCAACGCTGTTGCACCCGGATCCTGAAATGCAGTACCGGACGGAACTTCCATCGTGGCACTGCCACGTAGCGCCAGCGTCGGTGGTACCGCGTCACCGCGGCCGAGCTTACCGAAGCCGTCATTCA
This sequence comes from uncultured Woeseiaceae bacterium, assembly GCA_964465665.1. GTDB lineage: Bacteria > Pseudomonadota > Gammaproteobacteria > Steroidobacterales > Woeseiaceae > JAKEGN01. The sequence goes on along the minus strand of CAYXKM010000212.1, from coordinate 2,883 downwards.
GAAAAAGATCGACACCGGAATGCAGCGCTCCGCCCAGAGCAAGATCCAGGCCTCCGTCATTACCCAACTCGGCCAGAATGCCTACGACGGCAAGGTCGGCGACAATCTGTTCGCTGTACAAGCTGAAGCCCGCGCCACTGCCGCGCCAGACCTGGTGGACGCCGTTGGCGTTGATGAAGACCAAATCCACGAATCCGTCTTCGTTGACATCACCCGCATGAATATCGGTCGTAGCGGCAGTTCCCAGCACGGCGCTGACGGAAAACTGCCCTGAACCATTGTTCAACAAAACGGGATTTCCGGGAATGTCCGACGCAGATGCCGGAACGCGGGCAAAAGCAAGATCGATGCTGCCGTCGTTATTGAGATCCGCCGCAACGACGCCTGCCGAGTCGCCGACGGCAAGCGGCGCCGAAGCCTTTTGTGAACCCGGCGCACTGGGGCTTACCGAGTTGACGAATCCGGTGCCATTGTTGTTGAACCAGATCTCGCTGGGCCCGCCGATATTGGCGAAAACCAGATCCGGTCGCGTGTCGCCGTTCAAATCCGCGGCAGCGACGGCTTGAGAATTGGCTGCGCCCAACGTCGTGAGTAACGAGAATCCGCCGGCACCGTTACCGATGTACACGGGATTGCCTTGATCGGTCGCAATCACGATATCGGGATTGCCATCGAAGTTGATGTCGGCGACCGCCAGGTCGTTGGCGAACGTCGCATCAAGACTGGTGAGCAGGGAAAACTGGCCGGATCCGTTGTTCTCGTAAACCGCGTCGTTTGCGCCGAGGCCGTTCGCAACAATCAGGTCGAGTACCCCATCGTCAGTGACGTCCACAAGCGCAATACCGGCATTGCGTGACGTGTCCGGAACCAGCAACGGGCCGGCCAGGAATGTGCGATTGCCGCTGCCGATGTAGATTTCGATCGAGCGACCCGCGATAGTGCCGACAGCAAGATCGTCGATGCCATCACCATTGACATCGCCCACTGCAAGCGAGACCGCACCGCTGTTTCCCATGGTCTGGACCGTGCCATTACTGAATTCACTGGCTACCGCCAAGGTTCGCTGCAGGGAGTTGTCGGCGGTGTTCGGATCGATCGGCAACGGACCGGTAGCCACCGCTGATGCAATTACCGATACGTCGCCGGGTACGGAAGTAGTCGCGCTGAGGACTATGGTCTGTGTTGCGCCGACCGCGAGGTTCGTCAGCGAGCAGTCGAGTGCTGTCGACCCGGCAACCGGCGCTTGCAGCGTACAGCCGAAAGTGCCTCCAGGAATCGCCACAGCGAGATTGCTGCCAATGAAGTTGCCGGACAGCGCCAATCCGAAGGCCGGTGCCGGCCCGGCGTTGCGCACGATAAACGACCAAAGCTGCTGGTCATTCGGCATGGCGGGATCCGGTGCGACCTGTATCTCGAGCCCGACATTGGCCCGGTCCAACGCCGAGATCGTAAGCGCGAAAACATCGGACACGGTCTCGCCAGACGGATCCGAGACCAGTACCGTTACCAGGTACGGCTCGTTATCCCTGGTATCGTCGAAGCCCGGCGTGCCGGAAATGACGCCCGTTTGTGAATTGAATGTAATCGCACCGCTCGGCGGCAATCCGGTGACGTCGAAGCTGAGCGAATCTCCGTCGACATCGACGAAAAACGTCGAAACGTCCAGCTGGAAAAGCGAATTTTCGACGGCTTGCTGACTCGGAATTTCGGTCAGTAACGACGGCACATCGTTTTCAGCCGCAATGCTGATTTGCAGCATGAAGACCGGGCTATCGAATTGGCCGTCGTTGACCACGGTCGGCACGCTCAATACGCCGGTGAAGTTCAGGTCTGGCGAAACGACGTTGCCGCTAAGGCTATAATTGCTGCCGGGTTGCAGTGTCAGCAGGAACTGGTCCGGAAAAACGCTGTCCGGATCTGCAACGATCAGGCTGGCCAGCGTAACTTCGATCGACGAGTCCTCCGCGGTGCTCAGCGGCAGCTGGCCAGTGATAACCGGCGCATCGTTGACGCCGATGACGGTCACCGTCAATGGAAACGGATCACTATCGCTCTCCCCGTCACTCACCGTGACCGGTACCGTGAGGTCACCGGTAAAATTGCTGGTTGGCGTGATCGCGTTGCCGTTTCTGGTGTAGTTCGCGCCGTCCTGAACGGTCAGGACGAATGTTGCGGGATCGCTGTCGGCGTCGGTCACGGTAATATCGTTCAACGTGATCAGTAAAGTCTGATCCTCTTCAATCGACAGCGGAACCTGACTGACGATGACCGGTTTGTCGTTGACGCTGTCTACGTTGATCGTGACGGTCGCGGCGGAACTGCACAATGAGGGCGTTCCATTGTCACAGGCACGGTAGGTGAAGCTGTCGGTCAGCGTTTCGCTGTCGTCGTGCGTGTAACTGAAAGTGCCGTTGGCGTTGAGCTGGAACCCGGGATCGAGCGCCGGGCCGGAAATCAATTGCGCTGTCAGCACAGGCGGCGTCGCGTCGGGGTCGGTGTCATTTGCCAGCACGTTCAGCCCAGACGCTGTGCTGCCGCCCTCGGAAACGTCGAAGGTGTCGTCATTGGCCGTCGGCGTGTCATTCACGGCCGAAACCGTCACGGCAACGTTGAAAACAGCGCTGCTCGCGGAACCGTCACTAACCGTAACCGGCACCGTGAGCTGCCCGTTGAAATTCAGGTCTGGCGTGATTGTGTTGCCGGCTCGCGTATAGTTGGCCCCGTCCTGTACCGTCAACGACAGATCTGCCGCATCGTTGTCCGGATCCGACACGGTCAGATTCGCGATCACTATTGTCAGCGCCGTATCCTCCGGAGTCGTCAGCGGTACCTGGGCACTAATAACGGGCGCGGCGTTCTGGATGGTGAGCGGTGCGCTTGTGG
>CAYXKM010000211.1:0-3383 GCA_964465665.1 uncultured Woeseiaceae bacterium | reverse complement strand
CACCGGACAGTTTGCTGACATCCGCATCCCAGGGCGGCAGGCGCAGCGCATCGGCTGCGATATCGAGCTTCCGGTCGAGCTCCCAGCCGCCCGCCGAATCGATGGCATCCTGCAATTTGCCCTGTTCCTCGAGCAGGGCATTCATCTGCGCGTCGTCCATTGGCTCGGCGAACAACATGCTGATCTCATTGAAACGATCGAGCAGGGCCTTGGTTTCGCCGAGCCCGTCTTCGACATTGCCACGCACGTTCTTCGAGTTATCGAGCGCCGGTTCCTGCGGCAGGAAACCGATGTGGATGCCGGGCTGCGGCCGGCCCTCGCCATCGAACTCCTTGTCGATGCCTGCCATGATCCGAAGCAAGGTTGACTTTCCGGAGCCGTTCAATCCCAGCACGCCGATCTTGGCCCCCGGGAAAAAACTGAGGGAGATATCGCGCAGAATGAATCGTTTGGGTGGCACGATCTTCGCCACCCGGTTCATGGTGTAAATGTACTGGGCCATCAGCTCGCAGACGATTTTGCAAAGGAAGACGGGCGCCATTATCCGGTATGCTGCGCCAATAGAAAACCAATGAATCGCAATGGGCGGCGAGCACGAAATGGTGGCACCGGTTTTTGTATACAAGGGCGAGGAGCTGGCGAGTTACGGATTCGGCAGCCAACATCCTTTCGGTCAGGATCGCCACGATGCGTTTCAGTCGATGCTGGCACATAGCGCGTTCGCCGGCACGGTGACGTTCGCGTCGCCGCGGCAGGCAAGCGCCGATGAACTAGCGTTGTTTCATACCGCCGACTACATCAATTTCGTCTCGCGCATGTCGGCGGCCGGTACCGGATACCTCGACGCCGGCGATACGCCGGCGTATCCGGGCATATTCAGTTCGGCCTCGTTCGTTGCCGGCACGACCCTGGCGGCAGTCGATGCCGTCATGTCCGGTGAGGCGAGGCGCGCTTTCGTGCCGATAGCCGGCTTGCACCACGCGGCTCGCGACCATGCCGCCGGATTCTGTGTGTTCAATGATTGTGGCATTGCGATCGAATACCTGCGTCACCGGCACAATCTCAGGCGTATCGCGTACGTGGATATCGATGCGCATCACGGGGATGGCGTGTTCTACGGTTTTGTCAACGATCCGGATCTGCTTTTCGCCGACATCCACGAGGATGGCAGGTACCTGTATCCGGGCACGGGCGCCGCCGACGAAACCGGGCTGGGCCCGGCCTTTGGCACCAAACTGAACCTGCCATTGCCCCCGGGTGCCGGCGACGCCGAATTCGACGTGGCGTGGCAGGAGGTCATGGGCTACGTGGACGCCTCCGCGCCGGAGTTCATCATCCTGCAATGCGGCGCCGACAGTATCGCTGGCGACCCGATCACGCACTTGCGCTATTCAGAGGAGTCACACGCGAAAGCCGCGCGCGACCTGTGTGCGCTGGCGGACCGGCATTGCGCCGGGCGCGTCGTGGCCACCGGCGGCGGCGGATACAATCGCGACAACCTCGCGCGGGCCTGGACGCGGGTGGTCGGGGCGCTGGTGGAGTCGCGTCCGGGCAGGTCCTGAACCCGGTTCGTCAATAAGCGGCGACGATGAGCGTTGCAGGCATGGCGCCGCCAGCCCGCTTCGGTACAATGCGCAACCTTGATTTTCCCGCGCCGGAGCACAGCCGACACCATGTACGTCCAGACCCCCTCAATAGAAGAATTCGATGCCGAGCTGTTTGCCGCCATAGTCCACGAAGCCCGCCGCCAGGAAGAGCACATAGAGCTCATTGCATCGGAGAATTACGCGAGCCCCCGGGTCATGGAAGCGCAGGGCTCGGTACTGACCAACAAGTATGCCGAGGGGTACCCCGGCAAGCGCTACTACGGCGGTTGCGAGTTTGTGGACGTTGCCGAGCAGCTGGCGATCGATCGGGCGAAAAAACTGTTCGGTGCTGCTTATGCCAATGTGCAGCCCCATTCCGGTTCACAGGCCAATGCGGCAGTATGCATGGCATTGCTCGAGCCCGGCGACCACATCCTCGGCATGAGCCTGTCGGATGGCGGCCACCTCACACACGGTTCGAAGGTGAATTTCTCCGGCAAGCTGTACAACGCCGTGCAATACGGCGTCGACGCGAACACCGGCCTTATCGATTATGACGTGGTGCAGCGGCTGGCAGACGAGCACAAGCCGCGGCTCGTCATCGCCGGTTTCTCGGCGTATTCCCGGGTGGTCGACTGGCAGCGATTTCGCGAAATCGCGGACAGCGTTGGCGCTTATCTGATGGTGGACATGGCCCACGTTGCCGGTCTGGTCGCAGCCGGCGTGTACCCGAGTCCCGTGCCGATCGCCGATGTCGTGACCACGACCACGCACAAGACGCTGCGCGGCCCGCGCGGCGGTTTGATCCTCGCTCGTGAAGACGGCGAACTCGCAAGGAAATTCAATGCGCTGGTGTTTCCCGGCACCCAGGGCGGGCCGCTGATGCATGTCATCGCCGCCAAAGCCGTCGCGTTTCTCGAAGCGATGAGCCCGGACTTCAAGGATTACCAGAAGCGCGTCGTTGCCAATGCGCGCGCCATGGCCAAGGCATTCATGGAACGTGGGTACGAGGTCATCTCGGGGGGTACCGACAATCACCTGCTGCTCGTCAGCCTGGTGTCGAAAGGCATCACCGGCAAGGACGCGGACGAAGCCCTGGGCAAAGCGTATATCACTGTCAACAAAAATACGGTGCCGAACGACCCGCGCTCGCCGTTCGTAACCAGCGGCCTGCGGCTCGGCACGCCGGCCGTCACCACCCGAGGATTCGGTCTCGACGAGGTGCGCGAGCTCTCGCGCTGGATATGCGACATCCTGGACGACCTGCACAACGAGGTACTGATTCAGCGGGTGCGCGGGCAGGTCCTTGCGCTGTGCCGGCGCTTCCCGGTTTACCGCTAGGCAGCGGTGGTATCCTGCATCAAGCAGGTTCCCGGTAGGTCCAGATGTACTGTCCGTTCTGCAGCCACGAGGAAACGAAGGTCATCGACTCACGGCTTGCCGGCGAGGGCCGGCAGATCCGCCGTCGCCGGCAATGCCTGGACTGCAATGAACGCTTCACCACTTTCGAGAGCGCCGAGCTGGTAATGCCGCGACTGGTCAAGTCGGACAACAGCCGCCAGCCGTTCGACGAAAACAAACTCCGCAACAGCATGGTGCGCGCACTGGAAAAACGTCCGGTGCCCTCGGACGACGTCGAACAGGCGGTGGGCCGGCTGGTGCATAAATTGCGAACTCTCGGTGAACGCGAGGTACCGTCCCGCCTCATCGGTGACATGGTCATGGAGGAGCTGCGAAAACTGGACGAAGTGGCGTACGTGCGATTCGCCTCTGTCTACCGGCGCTTCCAGGACGTCA
>CAYXKM010000210.1:0-4876 GCA_964465665.1 uncultured Woeseiaceae bacterium | reverse complement strand
GCTGAGCGGTGCCTCGGCGGCAAACTGTTCCCAGGTCTTCTTGCCGTAGCCGGTCACCAGTTTTTGCTGGCCGAAATTCTGCTTGTCGAACACAATGCCCTTGGCAAGACCGAGTGACGAATACAGGCTCTGGTCGTAGGCATCATAAAATTTCTGCACGTCGATGCCGATCTCGACCAGCAGGTCCTTGGCAACCTGGGTATAGGCCGAGGGCGTATCGATCGACTCGGTCCCGCCGTAACCGATGCGGGTGCGGCCTCCGATCGAGAATTCGTTGCGTTTTGCATGCCCGCCGAAATCGTCGTGGTTGTCGAGCAGCAGGATTCGCGCGCCGGGATTCTGCTGGCGGTAGAAATGCGCGGCCGAAAGGCCGCTGATGCCGGCGCCGACCACCACGAGGTCGAAGGATTCCGCGGGATCCTGACGCGGAAAACGAGTGCCGCCGACCAGCGCGTGCATGGTTTCCCAGGCGCCGTCGTGACTGCCGCGCAACCCGGTTTTTGCCGGCGGGTAATATCCTGCAGGCAGTGTGAAGTCACTGGCATCCGTGCCAAAGACCTCGGCCCACGGTGACAGGAGCGAAGCCCCGATCGCGACCTGAGTTCCGTTCAGGAAATCGCGGCGCGTCATTCTTGGTTTCATGGTTCCCCCACGGCAATATGTGCTGCGTAAAAAATGGTGCCGGGTTTATTTTCCAGCAAAGCACAGCATAGCGCCAATCTGTTTGGCACATCGATCCGCAGAGGCACTGATTGACCTCACAAGAAATAAATCCGGCACCATTTATCTGGCCGATGGGGCGAGACGAACCGCCATCGATTGAGTAGACTCGAACCTTAACAAGAACAGGGAGCCAGCAAATGGCCAAAGAGGGGACCCCCAAGGTCAAAGTCAGTCGCGTCCAGCGCGCGCTCGCAGCGGTTGAGCGGGTGGGCAACCGGCTGCCCGATCCGGCCATGCTGTTCGTCGGGCTGCTGTTCATCGTCTGGTTTCTCTCCTGGGCCCTTTCCGGCATCGACTTCGGCCTGACCGATCCGCGCAACGGCCAGCCGCTGGTCGTTCGCAACCTGCTCTCGGGTCAGTCATTCACCGCCTTTCTCACGGTCATGGTTACCAACTTCACGCATTTCCATCCGGTGGGCGTGGTGCTGGTCGCCATGCTCGGCATCGGTGTGGCCGAACACACCGGTTTCATCAATGCGGGACTGCGCGCCATGATGGCGGTAACTGCGCGCTGGCTGCTGACACCGATGGTCATCGTGGTCGGTATCGTCAGCCATACAGCCGTGGACGCCGGTTACGTGCTGGTCATACCGCTCGGCGGCGTGATTTTCTACGCTGCGGGCAGGCATCCGCTGGCCGGTATCGCTGCGGCATTTGCCGGGGTTTCCGGCGGCTTCTCGGCCAACTTCGTGCCCTCCTCGCTCGATCCGATGTTGCAGGGTATTTCGCAGGCCGGCGCACAGATACTCGACCCGTCGATCACGTTGAATCCTCTCAACAACTACTTCTTCACGATGTCGTCATCGCTATTGATCATCGGCCTCGGCTGGTACCTGACGGATCGCGTAGTCGAGCCTCGCCTGAAAGACACCAGGCTGGATGGGGACTTGCACGACCTGCCCACCATGGAGGCGCTGAAGCCGGAGGAACGAAAGGGACTGCGTGTGTCGCTGATCGCCATGCTGATCGGCATCGTGCTGCTCATACTTACGTCCCTGCCCAACACCTCGGCCTGGCGCTCGCCGGAAGGCGCGCTGACCGCGGGCACCGCTCCGCTGATGCAGTCCATCGTGCCGCTGATATTCCTGCTGTTCCTGTTGCCTGGCGTGGTCTACGGTATGGCCGCGGGTACGGTGAAGAGCTCGAAAGACATCATTGCGGGCATGACCAAAGCCATGACCAGCATGGGCTATTACCTGGTGATCATGTTCTTCATTGCGCAGTTCATTTACGCTTTCGGCCAGTCGAACCTGGGCGTATTGCTGGCACTAGAAGGTGCGGCCATTCTGAAAGCCTTGGCCATGCCTGCAGCAGTCACGATCATCGGCATCATTATTCTCACCGCCGTCATCAACCTGTTTGTCGGATCCGCGTCGGCCAAGTGGGCCCTGCTCGCGCCGATTTTCATACCCATGTTGATGCAGCTCGGCATATCGCCGGACCTCGCGCAGGCCGCGTACCGCGTCGGCGACTCGAGCACCAATATCATCACGCCGCTGATGCCGTACTTCCCGCTGGTCGTCGTTTTCTGCCAGCGCTATGTCAAATCGACCGGTATCGGCACGGTGACCGCCATGATGCTGCCTTACTCGGTGACTTTTCTTGTCGTCTGGACCGCTTTCCTCTTATTGTATTGGGCTGTTGGCCTGCCACTCGGCCTGCAGGCAAGCTACGAATATTTACCTGGTTGATCGAGCAAAGGAGCGCCAGGCGATGGCAAGCGCGAAAACTCAGACTCACGACTATCGCTTTCCCGGCGAGTCGCAGGAATACCGCAAGGCGCGTAATGAGCTGCTCGCCAAAGAACAGGAACTTCGCGCCACGGTAGAAGCGGTAGCGGCGCTACGACGCAAGCTGCCACCCGGCGGACTGCTGCAGGATGACTACGAATTCGAGGAGATCGACTACGCGGACGGCAGCACCACCACCATGCTGCTGTCGGAGCTGTTCGGCGACAAGGATCACCTGATCATTTACAGCTACATGTACGGCCCAGACTGGAAGAACCCCTGTCCGTCCTGCACGTCGGTCATCGACGGTTTGAGTGTCAGCAGTCGCCACGTGCGCGAACAGGTCGAGCTGGTCGTCGTCGGCAAGGCGAGCCCCAGGCAATTGCATGCTATCGCCGTCGAACGCACCTGGCGTGACCTTCGCCTGTTGTCGTCGCTGGAAAATGACTACACGCGCGACTATCTCTCGCAACCCGACGAATCGACCGAAACGCTGATGCCGCTCTTGAACGTATTTGAACGAAAAGGCGATGACATCCGGCATTTCTGGGCATCAGAGATCCTGTGGACGCCGGTGCCTGGAGGTCATCCGCGCCATGTCGATCTGATCTGGCCGATGTGGGGCCTGCTCGACATGACCCGCGCCGGTCGGCACCCGACAATGGCACCGAAGCTCCGGTACGGTCCCGCCATCTGAGCGGCGATCGACCCCCATATCGCCGAATGAATAACCTGTTGTAGGAGCCTGCATTGCAGGCGACCTTTCTCTGCGCAACGTGTGCACGCCAGCACCGCACCGGCCTGCCGTTCTCACTTAGAGGAAATGCGCTCAAACGGCAGGCCGGTGCAGTGCCGGCTGCGAAGATCTGCGACCTGCGTTCCACGAATACCGCCAACGAAGGGTATCCGGGGAGTCTTCCCGGGACCGTGGGCGCGCAGGGACGCGCGCCGCGAGCCTACAGGGATGTATTCACGGCGTGTCCCGGGAAGATTCCCCGGGTGCCCTTCGTTTATCTGCGATGCCCGCACAAAGGCGTCGCCTGCAATGCAGGCTCCTACAGGCGCATGACCAGAGAGCGTGGCATCGCCTGCAGTGCAGGCTCCTACGGGCGCATGACCAGAGAACGTGGCATCGCCTGCAGTGCTCGCTCCTACAGGGGTGGGTACAGCGCGCGACACTCGCGGCTGGCTCGTTCCTTTTCGGTTGCCAGGATTTCGCGTTGCACGTCGGGGTTGTCGATCGTGTCGAAGGTTTGCCGGTGGATCTCGCGATCGCGGGCGGCAATGCAGGCCTGAAACAGCGCTTCCTGTTTCGCACCCGGGGTTTCGACGGTCGACAGTGACGGACTTCCGCCTCGAAAGTCATTCCGCATCACCAGCCAGGATGCTCCGAGCAACAACGACGCCAGCACGATGATCAGCGCACCCCGTTTCATGATGGACATTCTACCGAAGACGACGCAATGTTCATGTCCATCGGAATCGATTGTCTGACCGGAGTCTGTAGTAATGAAGCTGCCACCCGTTACGCGCCGTCAATGTCTGAAAACGATCGCCACGGCTTCGATTGCTGCGTCGATGAGCGGCTGCACCGCCAGCATCACGCGCGACCATGACTACGAACGGCCGTTATCGCGCAACCCCTTTCTCGCGCCGCGCATTTCCGCGGACCGGGTCGTGCGCGAAGTGGTCGGCCTCAGGCCTTATCGCCCCTCCGGGTTTGTGGTCAAAGCCGAGCGCATGGGCGAGAAGACGGTCATACACAATTACGGTCACGGCGGCGGCGGAATTACCTTGTCATGGGGCTCGTCTGCGCTGGCCGTGCGCGAAACCCAGGGCATGGAACACCGGCAGGCTGCGGTCGTCGGCGGCGGCATCATGGGCATGACCACCGCGCGCCTGCTGCAGGATGTCGGCTGGAAAGTCACTATTTACACGCGCAATGTCGCGCGCCACAGCACCTCGAACGTTGCGGCGGGCCAATGGGCGCCGACCAGTGTATTCGACGAAGGGGTGGCAACTCCGGCATTCGAATCGCAGTTCAAGTGGGCGGCGAGAATAGCGCATCATGCGTTCACCAATCTCGGCGGTCCGGATTACGGCGTGCGCTGGATCGAGAACTACTACCTCGACCAGCAGCCTTTCGAATTCAGTTACTACCTGCGAGAACTGCCGGAGCTGTTTGCGTCCGTTGCCGATCTCGGCCCCGATGAGCATCCGTTTCCGGTTCCGTTCGTACGACGTACCGTGACCATGCTGATCGAACCGGCGACCTTTCTGCGGCGCGTGACCGACGATTTTCTGACAGCCGGCGGCGTGTTCGTCGTGCGCGATTTCACCGACCGGACGGAAGTACTTTCACTCGCAGAGCCGGTCATTTTCAATTGCACCGGCCTCGGTGCCGCGCAACTCTTCGGCGATAC
>CAYXKM010000209.1:0-4403 GCA_964465665.1 uncultured Woeseiaceae bacterium | reverse complement strand
CACGACCCTCACCGAACCGCTCTACGACCCCACCGGCGGCATCGGCATCACTTTAGGCGAGGTGCGCGAGGAAACCTGGAGTGCGTGGCAACCGAAACTGACGCTGCGTTACCGGCCATACGATGGCCTGATGTTCTACGGCGACTACAGTCGTGGCTTCCGCAGCGGCGGCTTCAACCAGAGCGGCGTCGGGGCGGCCGTGCCGGAGCCCGGTGTCGAGGACCTGTTCGACGAGCAGATTGCCGATACCTTTGAACTCGGTGTCAAGTCCGTATACGGGGGAGGGCGATTCGCGACATCGCTCAGCGCGTACTACACGGATTTCGAGAACGCCTACTTCTTCTTCTTCGACCCGACAACCAGTACACAAAACCTCGGCGGCATCCCGGAAGTCAGTTACATGGGACTGGAACTCGAAGGCAACGCCCAGTTCAACGAGTACCTGAGTGCCTACTTTGGAATCGGCCTTACCGACAGCGACATCAAGGAAGCCGCCGACCCCGCCGACAACGGCAACCAGGCGCCGCTCGTTACCGAAAACACCGTCAACCTCGGCGGAGAATTCCGTTACCCGCTCGGCTGGGGTAGCGGAAACTCGGAAGGCTTCATCCGGCTCGACTACCAGCGCATGGGAGATACCTGGTGGGATCCGGGCAACATCTCGACCCGCAGTCCTGTCGACCTCGTCGATCTCAGGATTGGCGTAGAACTCGCGGATAACTGGTCACTGGCGCTCTGGTCGAGAAACCTGCTCGACGAAGAATACAACGCCGAGTTCTCGCCGGGGCCGGCACCGGGCCTGAATTTCCTCTGGCCCGCGCCGCCACGCCGTTGGGGTGTAAGCTTTATCAAGCAATTCTGATAACAGCATCTGGACGGAGGTAAACATTCAAATGAGCGCAAAACCAAGAGTCAGGAGCAGGCTTCATCACAATGCGCACGTGGCCACGGATATGGCAGCCGTGCGCAAATTCTACGAGGATGTTATCGGCTTTCCGCTGATTGCCACCTGGTGCGAAAAGACGGACCTGTTCGGCAAGGAACGCACCTACATGCACTGTTTCTTCGAGATCGGCAACGGCGAGTGCCTGGCGTTCTTCCAGTTTGAAGATGAAGACGACCAGATGGAATTCGGCCCCGAACTGCCGCTGTCCGGATTCCGTCACCTGGCCATGAAGGTGGACCAGGATACACAGGACGGGATACGCGATCGCCTCGCGGCTGCCGGAATCACCGCACCCGACACTTACATACTGAACCACGGCTATTGCTACTCGCTGTATGTGTTCGATCCCGCGAAGCTGTTGATCGAATTCACGGTCGACGATGAAAAAGTCGACCAGATTAATGCGGATCAGAAGGCCAGGGCTCACAGCGAGCTCAAACGCTGGCTGGCCGGAAACCACGCGCCCAATAACGAGGCGTATCACCGTTAGCGGCTCCGACGAGGTCAGGGCATGACGAGATCTGCATGTGTCGTCTATCACAGCGGCTTCGGCCACACAAAGAAGCAGGCAGAGGCGGTGCTCGACGGGCTGAATCAAGTGGATGGTGTCGAGGCACAACTGATATCCGTCGAAAAACTGGTTGACGAGGGCAGCCCCGCCTGGACTGAGCTCGATGCGGCACATGCGATCATCTTCGGTTGCCCCACTTACATGGGCCTGCCATCGGCCGGGATGAAGACTTTCATGGAAGCAACCTCCAAGCGCTGGATGGAACAAAAGTGGGCGGACAAACTCGCCGCCGGATTTACCAACTCGGGTTCGATTAACGGCGACAAGCAGAATACCCTGGTGGGCATCGCGTCGTTCGCGGCACAGCACGGCATGGTCTGGATCAATCTGAACCTGATGCCGGGCAACAACACCTCCAAGGGCTCAGTGGCCGACCTGAACCGGCTCGGTTCCTTCCTCGGTGCGATGTCGCAATCCAACCTCGACGAGGGACCCGATGTGGTGCCAACAACGGCCGATCTCGAAACCGCCAGGCGACTCGGGCGCCGCGTCGGCGAGTGCGCGAAGCGCTGGTCTGCGTAGGCCGCAGACGTCCAGTGCCAGCCGTGAACAGGCCGCGACACAGCCGCAGAGCAGCCGCATGATGTACGACCCGGACATCGAGACCCGGCCGGTCGAGGCACAGTTTGCACTCGACAGGGAATCGTACAAAAAGCAGCTTGCCTACCTGTTTGCAAATTCCGCCTTTTATAGCCGGAAACTTGCCGCGGCCGGTTTCAACGGCCCCGACTCAGTCGGTGAACTCGACGCCATAACGTCGTTGCCGTTTACCGAGAAGGATGAGCTGCGCCGGACCCAGGCGTCATCGCCACCCTTCGGTGAGCACCTTGCGTGCAAGCCAGGGGACCTGCTGCGCGTGTTCAGCACCAGCGGTACGACAGGTGTTCCCTGTTACCTGGGCCTCACGCAACGGGATATCGACATCTATGCGACCAACGTCGCGCGCGGGTACTCGGCTGCGGGGTTCCGCAAGGGACAGCGTGTCGTCGTCGGATTCAATGCGGGCCCGTTCGTTGCTGGCGCAGTTTATTACGGGTTCGACAAGATCGGCTGCACGGTCATCCCCGTCGGCACCGGCAATACTGAGCGCCTCGTAACTGCGACGCAAAAACTCGGGGCAACCGGCATCAGTTGTACGCCGTCCTACGGCCTGTACCTGATCGACTGGTGCCAGCAGCACGACATCGATACACGTTTGCTAGGCCTCGAAAACATGATTACGGCCGGCGAACCTGGCGGGGGCGATCCGCTCATTCGCAGCCGCATCGAGGACGCGTTCGGCTGCAAGGTGCGTGAGTCGATGGGCATCGGCGACATCTCGCTGAGCGCATGGGCCGAAGACGAGGACGGCAAGGGCATGCATTTCATGGCGCGCGGCTTCGTGCACGTCGAACTGATCGATCCTGTGAGCGGGGCACCCGTACCCTGGGAGGATGGCGCCGAGGGGGAACTCGTCTACACGGCTCTCGTGCGCGACGCGATGCCGCTGTTGCGATTTCGCAGCCGCGACCACGTCGTCGTCACCATGCAACCCAACCCGACAGGACGCACCGGCCCGCGGATTCGTTGCGTCGGACGTACCGATGACATGCTTATCGTGCGCGGGGTGAACGTGTTCCCGTCGGCCATTCGCAGCATTCTCAATGAGTTCACTCCCGATGTATCCGGCATGCTCCAGGTGAGACCGAAATCGCACGGTGTCCTGCAAGCGCCTCCCTTGCCCGTGGTCGTGGAGCTCGGCGAGGCGTTCTCGGGATCTTCAGACGACCTCGCCAAGCGCATCGCGAACGAGATTCGTTCGCGGTTGCTCGTGACGGCCGACATTCGCCTCGTGTCCTACGGAACGCTGCCTCGCGAGACCTACAAGTCCAAACTGATCGATTTCTCTGACGTGGAGGCCGCGCACGCGGCATCGGCCTGAAAGATGCCCAAGTCCTTGCCACTGTTCCCTGCAACAATCGTCGGCAGCTATCCACAACCCGACTGGCTGATAGATCGCGACAAGCTCAAAAAGCAGTTTCCGCCGCGAACGCGTGCGAAACAACTGTGGAGAATCGGGGAGGATTTCCTGCAAGCCGCACAGGACGACGCAACGCGGCTCGCAATCCTCGACCAGGAGCGAGCCGGTCTCGACATCGTCACGGATGGGGAGATCCGTCGCGAAAGCTACTCGAACTTCTTCGCAACCGCACTTGACGGCATCGACCTCGACAAGCCTGGCAAAGCACTGGATCGCAGTGGCGAACCCGTATTTGTCCCGCGCATCACAGGACCCATTCGGCGCAGGCATGCGATCGGCGTGGAGTGCGTGAAGTTTCTGCGCGAGAACACCGACAGGCTCATCAAGTTCACCGTACCGGGACCGTTCACGATGACGCAACAGGCGCAGAACGACTACTACTCGAGTCCCGCCGAGGCGTCGATGGATTATGCCGCCGCCGTCAACGAAGAAATCCGTGACCTGTTCGCAGCTGGTGCGGACGTCGTGCAACTCGACGAGCCCTACATGCAGGCACGGCCCGCTATGGCGCGCGAATACGGCGTCGACGCGCTCAACAAAGCGCTCGAGAATGTCGACGGTACGACCTGCATCCACATTTGTTTTGGCTATGCCGCGCTGATTCATGACCGGCCCGAGGGCTACTCGTTCCTGCCGGAACTCAGCAAGACGCATTGCTCGCAGGTATCGATCGAGACGGGCCAGTCCGGCCTGGATTGCAAGGTTCTCGAGTCGCTGCCAGACAAGGTGATACTGCTCGGTGTCATCGATCTCTCGAGCAATGATGTAGAGAGCGTCGAAACGATCAAGTCCAGGGTGCGGAGAGCGCTGAAGCATGTCGATGCGAAGCGAATCATCCTCGCGCCGGATTGCGGCATGAAATACCT
>CAYXKM010000208.1:0-11747 GCA_964465665.1 uncultured Woeseiaceae bacterium | reverse complement strand
CTCACCAAAGGTGGTCACCGCAAAAAGCCGCCCGAATGTATTTCCTGACATCGCTAGTCAACTCGTTTGAGAAATGCTTTGTCGAAGTCCGCCTGGTTGCGCTCGATCTCGGCTTTGCCGAGCAGGAATACTCCCTGCCCGCCGTTCTCGAACTCAAGCCACAAAAACCCGGCGTGCGGAAACAGATGTTCGAGCGCTTCCTGACTGTTGCCGACCTCGACGACCAGTATTCCGCCGCTCCGCAGGAAGCGGCTTGCATCATGCAGGATCGCCAACACTGAATCCAGACCGTCGCTGCCGGCCGCGAGGCCGAGTTCCGGCTCGTGACGAAACTCCGCGGCCAGCTCGTGCATCTCCTGCCGATCGACATACGGCGGATTGCTGATGATCAGATCATATTGCCGATCATGCGCTGCCCCGAGTGCCTCGAAGAAACTTCCCTGGTACAGGTGCACGCGATCTTGCAATGCGTGGCGCAAGACGTTGATGGCAGCGACCGCGAGCGCATCGGCCGACAGGTCGACAGCATCGACCTGTGCCTGAGGGCAAGCCAGCGCCGTGGCAATGGCAATGCAACCACTGCCCGTACCGAGATCGAGTGCACGCTCGACCATTGTCGAACGCAACCAGGGTGAGAATCCGCCGATGATGAGTTCGGCGAGCGGCGAGCGAGGCACCAGCACGCGCTCGTCGACGTAGAATTCGCGTCCGGCGAACCAGGCCTGATGCAGCAGGTAGGCCAATGGAACGCGCCGCTCGATGCGCTCGCGCGCGAGCCGCTCCGTTTCCGCCATTTCGGCCGGTGAAACCACCCGGAGATATGCACTCGGCGTATCCTGGTGCGACAGATGGCACACCGAGAAAACCAGCCATGCAGCTTCGTCGATCGCATTGTCGGTACCGTGGCCGTAAGTCAGGCCTGCGTCCTCGAAAAGTCCGGCAGTGCTGCGTATGAGCTGTTCGACGGTGGTCTCTCTGGATTCGGAACTGGCAGTCATTGGCAGACAACCGGGTATTGGCTGATGACAAAATCTAGCACGGTCCCTGCGCGGCCCAATACAGGCTCGGGCTCGCCTTCTGCGTCACTGGGTTAGAATGGCATGCCATGAACCTGCAAAAGACAACGGCGCTGCTCACGCTCGCAATCCTGGTTATCGCCGGGGCCGCCCTGATCGCGATCGGCAGCATAGACCGGTCGATCACTGAGACACGACTGGCCACGGTACTCCCGCAACCGCTGCCGTTGCCGGATTTTCGGCTCATCGACCAGGATGGGCAGGCGTTCAACCGTGATTCCCTGCGCGGCCACCCTTCCCTGCTGTTCTTCGGTTTCACCCATTGTCCGGACATCTGCCCGGCAACGTTGCAACAGCTCGCCGTTGCGCGGGGCAAGCTGGCGGGCCAGCAAGGCAGGACGAGGAGCTTGCCGGACATCATATTAATAAGTGTCGATCCGGAGCGGGACTCGGCGGAAACCCTGAAAGCCTATACCGGCCATTTCGGCGAAGGTGTCATCGGACTTGGCGGCGATCCCGTCGAACTGAAGAAGCTGGCCTCGGCGCTCGGCATTTTTTATGCCCGGGAGGATACAGCGGGAGCCGACTACACGATCAGTCATTCAACGGCCGTACTGCTGGTGAATGCCGATGCGGAACTGCAGGCACTGTTCAACGCGCCGCTCGATGTCGACGCACTGATCACGGATCTGAACCTGTTGACGGAGGGCGGATGATCCGGCCTTGGGTCGCGTTGCTGTTCGGTGCATTGGTACTGCAGGCGTGCGGCAGTGACATCGGTCCGCCGCTGGAGGTGAGCAATGTCACGATCTATGCGCCATTGCCCGGCCGCACGGTCACCGTCGCCTACATGGACATCGAGAACCGCAGTGGAAAACCGATTACCATCAATGGCGTCCGCAGCACAGCATTCGGCCGGGCTGAATTGCACGAAACGACGATCGCGGATGGCATCGCGAGCATGCAGCCACTGGCAGCGGTCGTCATCGAAGCGCGATCGCAGTTGAAGTTTGCACCGGGGGGGACGCACATCATGTTGATCGACCCGGTCAAGGCCCTGCTACCCGGAGGCCGGATCCAGCTGGAAATTCGATATGACAGTGAATCGTCGCTGCTGATCGATGCCGAAGTCCGGACCCGGCTCGACGACAATGGCTGAGCACGATTTCGTGAAAGCGCTCTCCGGCATGCTGTTCGTGCTGTTGCAACGGGTCCTGCCCAAACACCTGATGACTCGAGGTGTCTACTGGCTGGCGCGTATCCGCATCGTTGCGGTCAAGAACTGGCTTATAAAGCGTTTCATTGCCGCATACGGCGTCGACGTCGGGGAAATCCACGCGCCGGTACCGCAAGGATTTCGGACATTCAACGATTTTTTCACTCGGGAACTCGCCGCCGGCACAAGGCCCGTTGACCCGCGTCCGGACAGCCTCGTCTCACCCGTCGACGGGACGGTCAGCGCCGCAGGCCGCATCAACGGAGAAACGGTGCTGCAGGCCAAGGGCATCGATTACACGCTGACCGATCTGCTCGCTACAGACCTTGACGATACCCGGGATTTTGCAGACGGTTCGTTCGCGACCCTTTATCTCGCGCCTTACAACTACCATCGCGTGCATTGCCCGGTCGAGTCCGAAATCGTTAGCGCACGTTACGTGCCCGGACAGTTGTACAGTGTCAATGAGACGACCGTCAGCCGGCTGCCGTCGTTGTTCACCGGCAACGAGCGCCTGGTCTGCCGTTTCCGTACCGCGCCAGGTCCGATGATCCTGGTATTTGTCGGTGCGCTTCACGTCGGCAGCATTTCGACACCGTGGTCCGGTGAGATACGACCGCGCAAGCGCGGTGTTGTCGAGGACCGTGATTTTTCGCGCAGCGGCCACTCAAGGCAACTCGCCCGCGGAGATCTGCTCGGCTGGTTCAATATGGGATCGACCATCATTCTGCTGTTGCCGGAGGGATACTGCCGCTGGCAGGACAATATAATACCGGGGTCTAAACTGAGAATGGGCGAGCGCATCGCCTGCCTGACGAAACCCCTGCCATGAAGACTGTCATCGCCGGGCATCGCGCCTGGCAGCCATCCTGCACGTTGGACACGGCGCGGCGCCGCGCGGAGATGCTCGCCAGGGCACGAAATTTTTTCGCATCGCGTGGCGTACTCGAAGTCGAGACGCCGCTCCTCGGACTTTGTGCCGTTTCGGATCCGAACATCGACAGCGTGCGCGCCCTGTTGCAAATCGACCGGGGGCAGCACCGCTACCTGCACACATCAGCGGAATACCGCATGAAACGCCTTTTGTGCGCCGGTTTTCCCGACATCTATTCCATCTGCAAGGTGTTTCGCGACGGCGAAGCCGGTAAACGACACCAGCCGGAATTCACCATGGCCGAGTGGTACCGGAGAGGTTTGGGTTTGCAGGACATGATGCGCGAGAGCTGCGACTTCATCACGGAAATGCTCGATCCCGGCCGGCTGACGCGGGCAGCGGAATCATCAAGCTACCGCGACGCGTTCCTGCGCCATGCGGGGCTTGATCCGATGCAGGCCGACTGCGCGGCACTGGCATCGGCGGCGGAAGCAGACCATCGCCTGCAATCGGTCATCGGTGACGATCGTGATGACTGGCTGGACCTGGTCATGAGTCGCAGAATTGCACCGGCCCTGGCCAGAGACCGGCTGACCATCATTTACCATTATCCCGTGAGCCAGGCGGCGCTGGCGAGGATCTGTCCCGACAACGCATCCGTCGCAGACCGGTTCGAGGTATTCTTCGGCGATATCGAACTGGCCAACGGTTACGTCGAATTGATGGACGCGGAGACGCAATGGCGGCGCTGGCAGGCTGACCAGGAGCGGCGCAGCCGCAAGAACAAGCCGCAGCTGCCGCTCGATGACGCACTGATCGGCGCTCTGAGTAGCGGCATGCCGGCATGCGCCGGCGTGGCGGTTGGCTTCGACCGGCTGCTGATGATCAACGAAAAGTGCGATGACATCGCGCAGGTCCAGACCTTCGCGTTCGAGAGGAATCGTGACACATGACGTATGCCCGACAGGTCGACTACGCCTCGTTGCAGCAACAGGCTGAAGCGCTCATCGCCGACGAACCGGATGCTTTGGCCAACACCGCCAACTTCATTGCGCTGCTGAATGAAAACATCGCAGGAATAAACTGGATCGGAATTTATGTGCTGCGCGGCAACGAGCTGGTCCTCGGGCCGTTTCAGGGCAAAGCAGCGTGCGTGCGCATTCCACTCGGCCGCGGAGTCTGCGGCGTGGCCGCGGAACGCCGGAGCACACTGCGCGTCGCTGACGTGCATGCTTTTGACGGGCACATAAGCTGCGATCCGGCATCGAATTCGGAGCTCGTGGTGCCACTGGTCGCTGGCGATCGCCTGGTCGGCGTACTCGATATCGACAGCCCGCACTACGACCGCTTCAATGCAGAAGATCAAAGCGGCATCGAAGCGTTGTGCGCGACTTTCGTGCGGAAGCTCGAGGCCTCCGGCAACGCCTTTATTTGACGCGGCCGACGTAGTCGCCGGAGCGCGTATCGACCCGGACGACTTCACCCTGTTCGACAAAGAGCGGCACCCGTACCACCGCGCCTGTCGACAGTTCGGCAGGCTTGACGCCACCGCTAGCCGTATCGCCGCGAATGCCGGGATCGGTGCGCACGATTTCCAGTTCGACAAAATTCGGCGGGGACACGATCAAGGGCGTGTTATTCCACAGCGTGACCTGACACATGTCCTGTTCCTTGAGCCACGGCTTTGCCTCGGCAACCGCCTTGGCATCCGCCGCGTACTGCTCAAACGTGTCCGGCACCATGAAATGCCAGAACTCGCCATCGGCATACAGGTACTGCATGTCCGTGTCCTTGACGTCGGCGGCCTCGACGCTCTCACCCGAGCGAAAAGTCTTGTCAACCGTCCGGCCGGTCTTCAGGTTTTTGATCCGGACCCTGCTGAAAGCCTGGCCTTTGCCTGGCTTTACGAATTCGTTTTCGACGATCACACAGGGATCGTTGTCGAGGATGATGCGCAGCCCCGAGCGAAATTCGCTGGTGTTGTAGTTTGCCATGGAAGATTTCCGTGCTCCTGCGCCGCCGGCAGGGATGTGCATTGTTAATAAATATGTTTATAATCAAGCAGTTACAAATTAAGCTGCAACTGA
This sequence comes from uncultured Woeseiaceae bacterium, assembly GCA_964465665.1. Taxonomy (GTDB): domain Bacteria; phylum Pseudomonadota; class Gammaproteobacteria; order Steroidobacterales; family Woeseiaceae; genus JAKEGN01. Next base: position 6,554 of record CAYXKM010000208.1, on the reverse strand, counting down.
AGGCGGCTATCATACCGCGCGCACCCAATACACATAAGGTCCTCCTTCGGGCCGCCGGTCGGGCAGCGCCCGGCGGCAACGATGCCGGCGGCACGTCAATTCACCATAGGCCGCTTTTTTTGATACCGATCACGGTTTGAAGTCGCCGCCGGGTCTAGTCTGCAGTCTGTCACGGGTCGAAGGATCCGATCCTGCCCCCATACCTGGCGTGACCGGTCTACGTCAGTTTTCAAGGACATAGCGTTGAACGAGCGACAGGGAATCTCGATCGCAATCCTGACGACGAATCAGGACGATGTGGAGGTCGTAAACAAGGCTCTTCGCGACGCCGGGCACGCCGCACATTGTCACTGGATCCGGCAATCGGAAGACTTCGACTCGATGTTGCGCAAGGATCGTGTCGAGCTGATCATCGTCAACAGTGACAGTTACCCGGACTCGATCCGCCAGGTCATCCGGCAAAAGGACGCCTATGTCCCCGAAGTCCCCGTCATCGCAACCAGCCGTGCGGTGGATGAAGCGAGCATAGACCAGGCAATGCAGCAAGGCGCGGTCGACCTCGTCTCGACGAAGTCCAGGTCACGGCTGCAAGCCGTGGTCGAGCGGGAATTGCGCGCTTTCCGGGTCGAACGGGCCCTGAATTCCACGTTGCAAAGCGCCACCGGCTACCGCAAGCAGCTTTACCATTACATGCAGGGTTCGACCAGCGCGATCGCGTATGTGCACGAGGGCATAGTCATCGAGGTCAACAATGCCTGGCTGAAAATGTTCCAAGTGAAGGAAGCCGAGGAAGTTCGCGGATTGCCGTTGATGGACAACTTCGAACCGCAGAGTCAGGCCGCCATCAAGGGTGCGATCATCGCGACCACCAAAGGCAAGTGGCTGCCCGGCGAAAAGTTGCTCGCGCGGTCGCGGATAGTCGAACACGGTGCTGCGGACCTCGAACTCGATTTTCAGCTGGTCGACTTCGGCGAGGGACCGCAGGTCCAGGTGCGCATAGCGCCACCGGAAAAGGCCCCGGAGGAACCGACCAAACTGGTGCATGAAGCGCTTAAACGCGATCCGACGACACTGTTTTTCAACCGCGCGACTTTTCTCGAACGGATAACGCGCCGACTGGCCGGCAAACCAAAATCCGGCATGCACGCACTGGTATACATCAAGCCCGATGACTTCTCCGACGTCAGGGCCAAGGTAGGCATACTGGCAACCGAGGAAATCCTGTCGCAGTTCGCCGAGGAAGTTCGCAAACGCATGCACCCCAGGGACGTCGCCGGCCGCTTCGAGGGCACCGTCGTCATGGCGTTGCTGGAACGCGGTAACGAGCGTGATGCGGAAGTCTGGGGCCAGCAGCTCGTGGATCATGTGAACGCCCACAAGTTCAGGATCGGCGAGCGGGGGGTGCAACTGACCTGCACGGTCGGTGTGTGTGCGGTCAGCGGCATCTATTCCAGCCTCGACGAGCTGGTAGCTGCATCCGCCGAAGCGCACAAGCTCGGCAGGGCCGCGGGCGGTAACACCGTACGCCTGAGCGAATCGACCGACGCGGATACACGCCTGCGAAAGCACGACGCCATCTGGGCAAAACGCATCAAGGAAGCATTGAAAGACAGCCGGTTCAGGCTCGCCAACCTGCCCATCGCCGGATTACGCAGCGATACCGTGAAGATGTACGACATGCTGGTCCGAATGATCGACGAACAGGGCGCCAGCGTGCTGCCCTCCGAATTCATGCCGGCGGCCGGGCGAAACAACCTGATGAAACTGATCGACCGCTGGATCATGGCGGCGTCGATCAACTTCGGCTGCGAGGAAAAGGCCGACCGGGTGTTCGTCAGGCTGTCACGCCAGTCGATACAGGATCCGCAACTTTTTGACTGGCTCAAAAAGGAACTGGCGAAAAAGGAAATATCGCCCTCCGTGATAGTCGTCCAGATCCCGGAACAGGAAGCAGCGAAGTTCATAAAGCAAACCCGCGAGACCGCCGATATGCTGCGCAAACTGGGTTTGCGATTCGCCCTCGAGCACTACGGCGTTGACCGGAACCGATTCCAGATTCTGGATATTCTGAAACCGGATTACATAAAGATCGACGGCGAGCTCATGCATGCGCTGACCAGCGACACGAAGATGCAGGACAGCGTGCGGCAACTCGCAGCGGCTGCAGAGCAGAGGAAAATCGAAACGATTGCCGAGCGAGTGGAGAACGCGAACGCGATGGCTGTGCTTTTTCAGCTCGGGGTGAACTTCATGCAGGGCCACTATGTGCACGAACCCGAGGTCGTTTTGCAGGAACCGGTGAACGTTGCACATACCACTCTCGAAGCCATCTCCAACGGCTAGGCCCGGGAACTGGCGCCAATGAAGAATTCGCGCGACGTGGCCAGGCAGCGTCGAAAAAGTGTGATGCGCCTCACACTTTCAGGACGAATCGTCCACCGGCAATCCGCGAGATTCCAAAATATTGATTCAGTGCGTATACAGCGTCACCCCCCTGTAACTAGTCTCTGCTCTGATCCGTGCAACGCAACGCCTGACGGGTGTGACCAGCGACGAGGTATCAGACGGTGAATACCTGCAGCGAAAACAAGAAAAGGGTATCGAAGATGCCCGGGGGCAGAAGCATGAAACAGATATTGCCGGCCTTGGCCGCCGTCAGCAGCGCTTGCGGCCTCGCAGTCGCTCCCGCACTTGCCCTTGAACTCGGCGATATCACGGTCGAGTCGAAATTGGGCCAGCCTTTGCGCGCCAGCATCGCGTACGCGCTGCAACCGCACGAACAACTTCAGGATTACTGCGTTTCGCTGCAGTCGGGCCCAACTCAGAGCGGGCTCCCGGGACTCTCCAGGGCAAAGATCAGCGTCGGGGGAGGAACTATCCGTCTGACCGGGTCCATACCGATACAGGAACCGATGCTCGGCCTGCAGGTTTCGATCAATTGTCCGTACACACCCAACCTGCTGCGCGAGTACGCAATGCTTTTCGACTTCAGCACGCCGGTTGCAGGTGAGCGGGCACCGGCGCCGTCGGCGGCGGCGCCGACCGAGCCCCGAAGTACGGCCAGCCGGCCGAGTCCCCGAACCGTATCGACATCGACTCCGCTGCAAACGATTGCATCCGCGAGTCGTTACCAGGTACAGCCGGGCGATTCCCTTTCGGGCATCGTCGCCCGGATCAACGATCGCCCGCCGGGCCTGTGGCCTGCCGTCAAAGCCGTATTCGATGCAAACCCGCAGGCATTTATCGACGGCAACATCGATCTGATCAAGGCCGGAAGCTGGCTCGTGATCCCGGATCTTTATGCGGCACTCGGGGAAACGGCCGTGGTCACCGCGACCGCCGCGACCGGAGATACACTGCCGGAATTCCCGCCAGTTGCCGATACGGCTGACAGTTACGACGGTCCCGCTTTCCGACCTGTGGCGCCACAAAGCGAATTCAGCTCGGGATACACCAGACAGCCGGCGCCAGACGCCGATATCTTTGCGGAAATGCCGTCGGGCACGGCTGCAAGCACTGAAACGAGGACTTCTGCAGACGCCGTAACGGAGACCAACGAACTCCGGCCTGGCGACATCCTGCTCGGCGACGACAGTCCGTTTGTCTCGCCGATCGAAAGCGATCGCACTGACACTCGTGTGAACGCACCAACGATTGTCATTCCGGATACCTCCATCCCGGTCAGGTCCACCGACGCGCAACTGCCGTCGGCCGAATCACGCGGCACGGTGAGCGGATCCTGGTCGTGGCTCGCCTGGCTGGGCGGCGCGGGTGTCGCCGTATTCCTCGGCTTGCTGCTGCTCGGCCGGCAAATTCGCCAGAAATTCGGCTCGACCCCGATCGGCAATGCGCCAGCCGCTACCAGCCAGCGCAGTCGCGCCGAACCGGAGCGCCGGGCAGCCGTTCCGGCGGCCGTGGACTTCACTTTTGACGATGTCGCGAGCGACGCTCCGTTCATATCGCTCGATGCCGATCTCGGGCTGGGTACCGGTTTGCGCCGTTCCACGGACATCGACGTTGCGGAGGATTTCGGCTTCTCTGCCCGGCACGATTTTGCGCAGGAAATCGATCTCGAATTCCCGGAGGCAGCGGCAGACGAACCCGAGCAACACACCACCGACATTATTCCGCCTCATCGCATCGCCGAGCCGTCAATCCTCGAGAGCGAGATACCTCCGAGCGATGACGACGATGAGTACGATCTTTCGATGATCCTCGATGCCACACGCCAGCCAATAATTGATACCCATATGACTGCAAAGGATCTGAAAGCCGTGCCGGTCGGAGCGGTTGATGATGACGACGAAGCGGAATACACGCTGGACCGCGAAGTCGATTACAAGATACTTGAGCAGGATTACCAGGAAGAATTCACGACCACCCAGGCACTGAACGAGGAAATTGCCAGGGCGGCAATGGAACTCGCCGAAACCATGTCCGGCAACAGGTCGCTCGATGAAACTTCGGAATTGCCGCGACATCGCCATGCAGCGGCACACGCAGCCGATCGCACCACGGCGCTGCCCGGTCGCGCCGAGATCGAAATTACCGCCGAGCTGACCGGCAAGGTCGTTGCCGGCGGCGACGCCGTGAATGACGATGTCATCAGTGATTTCGATGACACTGGCGTCAACGAAGAGCTGACGGCCGAGTTACCGCAGGACGACCAAGACGTCACCGCCGAAATGGCGATCGAGGGCGGCCGGATAGATACCAAGAAGACCCGGGTATCGTGACCCGCCTAGGCGGTTGAGAGGCGCGTGACCTTTCTCCAGCCTTTGGGCAACAGACTGCCGCGCAATGCGCGTTCGCCGTAGTAGTCGTCGAGGTCATTCCACTTCAGTGTCATGCTGCGCGCTTCGGTTTGCAGCAGCAGGTTTCCGTCTTCAGGCACGACGGCAACGGCAACGAGCTTTTCTTCACCGCTCTGATACTTCTTTGACGGAATATTGATCAGCTTGTTGCCCTTGCCCTTGGCGAGCTCCGGCAGTTCGTCCATCTCGAACAACAACAATCTGCCGATCGACGTGACCGCGGCAATCAGGTATTCGGCAATGCCGGAATCCGGGGCACGAACCGGTGCCGAAACCGGGGCAGGAACCACCGCCGTGCCGCCGGCCGGAACGCGCAGCACGGCTTTGCCCGCTTTGTTGCGCGATACCAGGTCTTCGAGTTTTGCCACGAAACCGTAGCCGGCGTCACTTGCCAGCAGCCAACGATCCTGTAATTCGCCGATCATGGAACCGCAGAATTCGGCACCGTCCGGCGGTTTGAACATGCCGGACAGGGGATCACCCTGGCCCCTGGCCGAGGACAGGTTCTGCGCAAGGACGCTGTAAACGCGGCCGGTGCTGTCGATGAACATCGCAAGCTGATTGCTGCGGCCGTGAGCCGAAGCGAGGTAGCCATCACCGGCCTTGTAACTCAGCGCCAGCGGATCGATGTCATGGCCTTTGGCTGCACGCGCCCAGCCGCGCTGTGACAGCACAACGGTCACCGGTTCGGCGGCGACCAGGAGGGTCTCGTCCAGCGCCTGCGCCGCCTCGCGCTCGACGATGGTGGTGCGGCGTTTGTCGCCGTAAGCCTCGGCATCTTCAAGAATTTCTTTCTTTATCAGGCTCTTGAGCTTTGCCGGGCTTTTAAGAACCTTCTCGATGTCTGCCCGTTCCTGAGCCAGATCCTGCTGCTCGCCTCGAATCTTCATTTCCTCGAGTTTCGCCAGGTTGCGTAAACGAAGATTGAGTATGGATTCGGCCTGCACATCCGAAAGCCTGAACTTTTTCATCAACACCGGCTTCGGCTGGTCTTCGTTACGAATGATCCTGATAACTTCGTCGACGTTGAGGTAAACAATCAGCAAGCCGTCGAGGATGTGCAAGCGGTCGCTGACGATTTGCAATCGGTGTTGCAGGCGGCGTTTGACTGTGAATTTCCGGAACTGGATCCACTCGCTGAGAATTTCGACCAGGTTGAACGTGCGCGGCTTGCCATCCAGACCGACGATGTTCATATTGACTCGCACCGTTCGTTCCAGCGAGGTCGTCGAGAACAGGTGGGACATGAGTTCTTCGACATCGACCTTTTTCGACTTTGGAGTGATTACAAGCCGTATCGGGTCCTCGTGATCGGATTCGTCCCGCAAATCCTCAACAAGCGGCAGCTTCTTGTTGCGCATCTGGGCAGCGATCTGCTCAAGCACCTTGTTGCCGGAGATCTGGTATGGCAACGACGTGATGACGATGTCGCCGTCTTCCTGTTTGTAGGATGCCCGGAGGCGGAACGTGCCATTGCCTGACTGATACATCTGCCGGATGTCGCTGCGCGGTGAGACCAGTTCGCCACCGGTAGGGAAATCCGGCCCCTTGATGTGCTTCATGAGCTGCGCAACAGTTGCATCCGGACTGTCGATGAGGTGCATAAGTGCCGCTGCAACCTCGCGCAGATTATGCGGCGGGATGTCGGTCGACAGACCCACCGCAATCCCTGTGGTGCCGTTCAGCAACACATTCGGCAGCCGCGCCGGCAATACCACCGGCTCGTCCAGTGTGCCATCG
>CAYXKM010000207.1:0-7177 GCA_964465665.1 uncultured Woeseiaceae bacterium | reverse complement strand
GGCCATGATCTGCCCCGACTGGCAGTATCCGCATTGAGGTACCTGCTCGATAATCCAGGCGTGCTGTACCGGATGCAGGCCGGTTAGCGCATTGGCGAGGCCTTCGATAGTGGTGATCGACTGGCCTGCAGCGGTCTGCACCGGTGTGACACAGGAGCGGATCGGCGTTCCATTCAGATGCACTGTGCAGGCGCCGCATTGCGCGATTCCGCAAGCGAACTTGGTGCCGGTCAGACCCGCCTGTTCGCGAATGACCCAGAGTATCGGGGTTGCCGGATCGACATCGAATTCCTGCGCCCTGCCGTTGATCGTCAGCGAGATCATGAATCGTTTCACCTTGTTGTTGCGGGAACGGGCATTGTAGCCGGAACCCTGTACCGCGACACCCCGACCGGACCCGGATCAACTCGATGACGGGGGTTCCGCTGGAGGGAAAATATCCGATGGAATCGGGCTAGAATGAGACGATCGGGGCAGAAATCGAATGGCAAGCAGTTGATAAGAAAGGTTTCCAGGCAGATTCAGGGCATCGTCACGTTTACCGTGATCACCCTCAACACCATATTCTGGTTCATCCCGCTGATCCTGTTCGCCATTCTCAAGTTGCTGCTGCCCGTACCCCGGTTTCGCCGACAGATGACGCGCTGGATCATGGCAATGGGTGAAAACTGGGTAACGGTCAATGCCGCCATCCTGTCGCTCGGCAACACCACGGCATGGGATGTTCGCGGCATCGAGCATCTGAGCCGTGGCGGCTGGTATCTCGTTGTCGTCAACCACCAGACATGGACTGACATCGTTGCACTGCAAACCGTATTCAACCGCCGCATTCCCTTTTTGAAGTTTTTCATCAAAAAACAGTTGATCTGGTTCCCGGTGCTTGGCGTCGCCTGGTGGGCGATGGACATGCCATTCATGAAACGCCATCCGAAGTCTTACCTGGCGAGGCATCCGGAAAAAAAGGGCGAAGACCTGGAAGCGACCCGTATTGCCTGCGAGAAATTTCGTGACACGCCCACGTCCGTAATAAGTTTTATCGAAGGCACGCGGTCAACCGCAGAAAAACGCGCGAAACGAAATTCGCCGTTCAATCACTTGCTGCCACCCCGAGCCGGTGGCATAGCGCTTGCCCTGGCGTCGATGGGCAGCATGTTCGACGCGATACTCGATGTGACCATAGTCTATCCGACCGGCCCGACCCGGTTCTGGGACATGATGTGCGGTGACTTCGATCGCGTGGTCATCGAGATCATAAGGCGACCGGTCGAGGAATGGATGATCTCCGGCGATTACTCCGGTGACCGTGACTTTCGCGGCAGGTTTCACCGCTGGCTGACCGACCTCTGGAGCGAGAAGGATGCGAGGATCTCGGAAATACAGGCTGAATCTGCGGCCTAGATACACTGGCCCGAACAAGGGGTAAACTTCTGCTTGCACCCGCATCGATCAGGGCCCATGACCGATAATCGACACTACGACACCGTGGCATTCGACGTCAGAAATGACGCGATGATACTGTTTTTCGCGAAGACGAGAAAATCCGGTGACATCGAGGACTATCTTCTGCTGATGCGTGCGGACGGCGAGGACTTCGACGATGCTATCTACATAGAGATGAATGAGAACGAGTTCGTCGGTCACGATCTCATCATGGAAGCGCGTATGACCGGCGGGATGCTTACATTGCAATTGCGTGAACCAGCGGCCGAACTGAATGGTGCCATGGAGATCGTCGTCACCTACGAAAACAACGACGAGAATCGAGCCAGTGTTGAGGTTGGCGCATTTCGCATCCTGGGTGACCGCCTTGAAGGCGGACATGCCTGACCGCGGGCAGGTCCGAGGAAAATCACAGTCCGGGCGGTCTCCCGGAATCCCGCCTGCCGCGGACGAAACCGGCGAAAGCGACGGCACGACCACGAGCTGGAGTTTGTACCTGCTGCGCTGCGCGGATGGCGCCGTTTATACCGGGATCACCACGGATGTCGCGCGCCGGTACGATGAACACCAATCCGGAACCCGAGGCTCGAAATACCTGCGTGGCCGCCGGCCACTGGAGCTTCTTTATCAGCGGTGTATCGGCAATCGCAGCCAGGCAAGCCGGATCGAGTATCGTGTCCGGAACCTGCCGCGTGTACGCAAGGAGAACGTCGCACAGGTCGATGCCGTCATCGATGGCTTTCTGTCGCAGTCTGTTCCCGGCCGCGCCGATTTCTGAGACAGGTTCTAGTACAGCAGTGTTGTCTGGCCGAACGGAAGCAATTTGATGTCGACGGGACTCTCTTCCGTGGCCGAGATTTCATCGATCCAGCGGGCGGTGCGAACGACATTGTCCAGCACATTGGGAAACAGGCGTATATCCCCTAGAGGCATCGTGAAGTCATCGTAGTGGATCGGGAACAAGCGGCGGGCACCGACCTGCGTAACGGTTTCATGCCAGAGTTCGTCGACATATTCGCGTCCCAGCTTGGCGAGCCCGGCGATACCCAGCATCACAACGTCCGCCGGGTAATTGCGAAGGTTGTCCTTGATGAAACCGCCGCTGCCCTGAATCAAGGTCGTGCCGCGCGGATGACCAATGAGAATTGAGTAACTGCCCCCCTCGCGCCACGCCGTCACGCGAGCCGGCTGTACGAGTGGTTCGTCTATCGCGCCAGGAAGCCAGCCGTTGTCGCCGAACCCGATTGGCGCATGCCGCGAGTCCAGCAATGTAATGGTGAATGCTCCGAACTGTCGCGATTCGCCGCTTGCAAGAATCTGGCTCTGGTCGACCGGCACCTCGGCTCCGCGAGCAATGTAGGCCGTGGATTCGGAGCCGAGCACAACTGCGGTGCTGCGGTTGGCCACGTGACCCACGTCGATGGCGTGGTCGAAGTGCGAATGCACGGGAATGATCGCCGCCAGCCGATTGATCCGGTACCTGGCGAGGGTGTGATTGATCGTGGCGATGTCGGATGAAATTCGTCGCAGCGTAAGTACGTGTACAAGCGGCACCCGCGTGAACGCGCCGTCTATCAGTATTTGCGTTTCGCCGTCATCGAACAGCAGCGTCGATACGCCAAACCAGGTGACGGTTACGCTGCCAGCCGGCCCATCGCCCGGCATTGCCGTTGACCAGCCCAGTTCCGACAGGTCCGCCCGGGTCTGCCACAACTGCGCTATGACAGCAGCAGCCGCGACAACCAGCAGCAGTAACAGCAAAACGATCGTGCGGATTCGTCGCAACAGCCGTGTCATGTCCGCGCTCCGGCATCAGGCCGCGAGTCGTCGAGTCGTATAGTCAATTTCGCAAGCATCTTCAACTGCGCCGGTTTCGGAGGGCTACTGACCGACCGCCATGCGCGCCAGATGGCCAGTCATCGGGCCCAGGTAATTGCCAAGTGCATAACCGATCAACGCCATGAGAATGGATACGGGTACCAGGCTCGGCCTGTGAAATGCGGCGACGATCGGGGCCGAAGCGGCAGCGCCGATGTTTGCGGCCGAGGCGATGGCAACGCTGTGGATATCGACTCGGAACAATCTTGCGCCCAGTACGCAGAACGCACCGTGTATGAAGATCCAGATGAACGCACCGAAGAGGAACGCCGGAGCCTGACCGAAACCCGCGACCGTTGCCCGCGCACCCATTCCTGCGACGAATATGTAAATCAAGGCCGTGCCCATGGCCGTTGCATTCGGCAATCTTGAGACCGGTGTCAACGACAACAGCAGCGCGATCGTCGTAATCAACAGAATGCGCCACGTCGATTCTGACAGGACGACTTCGAGTCCTGGCGCTCTCGCCATCATGCCGGCGAAGAGGATCGATGCAAGGGCCGCGGAAATCCAGGTGACAGCGACAGCGATGGCAGCAAGAAATACGTAGTCGCGCATTTCCGGCGTGCGCTCTTCGTCGAGCGCCACGTTTGCCGCCGCGTCCATCATGCGCAATCGATTCTCCGGCACCCTGGCCCATGTGTTGAACCATCCGGCAATATTGCGTGACGCCAGCAGGATCGGCAGCCAGACGATGTAAACGACATTGTCGGCGAGAACTGCGAGCCCGAACTGCTCCGGCGGCGTACCCAGCATTTCACTGGTAGCGGCCATATTGCCGGTACCGCCGATCCAGCTTCCGGCAAGAGCCCCGAAGCCCGTCCAGGCGTCAGGTTCCAGCCATCGATGCACGATGACATAGGCGGCGACCCCGCCGGCGATGACTCCTGCAGTACCCATGAGCATCACCAGCACGCCTTTACCCATGATCCTGATTGCCGCGGGCACGTTGACCTTGATGAGCATCAAGACGATGAATGCGGGCAGCGCAAAGCTGCTGAGGCCCGAGTACACAGGCGAAGACGAGGGAATTACGTCAAGGTTATTGAGAAGTACAGGGGTCGCGTAGATGAAAATCAGGGGAGGCAGGTACTGAAAAAATTTCCACTGCGTCAACATCTCGACATAAAACCAGAATGCAGCAACCAGACACAGAACAGCGAGTACGCCGCCTGGGGAACTGATGGCAACTTGGGACATGACCCGATGCTCTTGTTCGATGGGAGCATCGATTATAACCAGAACCCGTGCGACGGGTTTGCATCATGCAATGCGCGGCAGGCCCGGATGGGGAGACCGATTCCGAAGGGACCGACCGCGCGGCGCCGGGCGGGTTCAGGAGAAACTGAGCTGTGCGCGAAAGTCCTTGCGGGATTCTTCGTCGGTAAGTGCTGCAGCCCGCACACTCAACCAAGCGGCATCCCAGTCGCTGATCTTGCACGGGCCGAACACGAATCGTGCAATGTAATTCTTAAGGTCGCGAATATGGATGACGTTTTTTTCGAGCGGCGAAGCAAACTGGACGGAACCGGTGAAAACGACCAGATTTGCCACCGGCACATCTGGCACGATCTTTTTCAGCGCTTTGCTGCGCCCTTCATTCTGTATAAGCGGATTCAGAAATTTGCGCTTGTGTATGCCATCGACATTGGTCCACTGTGGTTCGTCTGCATTGCCGAAGACCAAGCCGTTGTAGTGTTTGGTTTGTATGCAAAGAATTCCACCCGAGGTCAGCACGGCATGATCGATGTGCGTCAGGCCACCATAAGCGCCCGGCAGAATGAAGTCATCCAGTATGTTTGCGCTTTTTTCGGTTAGTATCTTCCTGATCCGTCTCCTGCCAAGCCGGGAGGTTATCATTCTGCCGATGTGGGTGGCGGATGCACGGAAGAAAAGCGTCAGCAGCAAAGCAACGGCAATCGAGATGACGAATACACCGATGCCGATGTTGGTAACGCCGGTCACGATATCGGATGTGGTATCCGGGGCGGCAGCAATCGATGGGCGGGCCGCGATCAATCCGGCAAGGAGACCCGATATCAGGGACGGTCGACACATAATGGTTCGAGGCTATGCCGATCAGATACCGGTTGCATCCTATTCCGTCACGTTTTCGAAATCCATTCAACCCCCGGCCCTGCGTGACGAGCTACCCGGCAGTTCGCCGCCCGGTCATTCACGGCTCTCTGCCGGATAGGTGAAATAGTGGCCGGCAACCACTGCGATCCGTACCTGGATGCCGTAAGTGCGTTGCAGGTTGTGTTCCGTGAGTACGATGTCCTTCTTGCCATCGGCAACGACCTGGCCGGAACGTAGCAGTATAACCCGTTGAATTGCCGTGGGAATTTCACCTGGTGTGTGGCTGACCAGGACGATGTTCCGACCGGCCTCGGACAGGCGGCGGATGCGCGCCAGGTAGTCAAAGGCAGCGGCAAGATCCAGCCCCGCCGTCGGTTCGTCGAGAATCAATGTGTCCGGATCGTGCACCAACGCCCGGCCGAGCAGGCAACGCCGCTGCTGGCCGGTCGACATATCGGTGTAGCACCTGCCTGACAGGTCGTGGGCATCAAGGTTCTTCAATGTCGCATACGCGAGTTCCCGTTGCGCAGCGGTTATGCGGCCGGCGAGCATGCCATGAACACCGATACTCGAGTGAAATCCCGAGAGAACGACGTCGAGTCCGGTAGCTCTCGCGTCGTAGTGCGCCTGCAGGTCATGAGAAACGATACCGATACGCGAGCGCAAGGCCCAGACATTCCAACGGTCACGGCCCAGAATGCGCACCGACGATACGTCGTCCTGTACCGGATAGATTTCACGATTGATTACTTTCAGCAAAGTCGTCTTGCCCGAGCCATTCGGACCGAGAATGGCGACCGGCTCGTGCTGGGGGATGGTCAGGCTGAATCGATCGAAGACCCGGGTCTTGCCACGGTATACAGTGGCATTTCTCATTTCAATCAGCGGTGCGGTGCTCATGCCTGCTGCAACTTCCAGGCACCCCTGCGAAACACCAGGTAACCCAGCACCGACAGGATCGATTCTGCGGTTACGATCGCAATGAAGACGCCGTTCGGACCAAGTCCCGCGGTTCTCGCCAGCCAGTAGGCCAGCGGAATTTCCAGTACCCAGAAACAGACAAAGTTGAGAAGCGACGGTGTCTTCGTGTCGCCTGCTCCGTTCAGTGCCTGGGTCATGATCATGCCGACGGCATACAGGGGAAAGCCTATACCAAGAATTCTCAGGCAGCTGATCCCGTATGGCAGAATAGACTCGTCGCTCGTGAACAATCCGACGACCTGCGGTGCAAAAACGACGAGCGCGAAACCCAGAGCCGCCATGAACACCGTATTGTATCGGGCAGCCTGCATCGCCGTTTTTTCGGCGCGCTCGGGTTTGTTCGCGCCGAGGTTCTGTCCGACCAGTGTTGCCGCGGCATTGCCAAGACCCCATGCGGGGAGAAACGCGAATTCGAGCATGCGTATGGCAATGGTGTACGCCGCGATGGGCGCACTGCCGTAAAGTGCGACGATGCGAATGACTGCAATCCAGCTCGAGGTTGCGATGAGGAACTGGCCAATGCCGCCGGCCGATATCTGAATCATGCGGCGAATCAGGGCCGGTCGCACCGCCAGGTGTCGCGCCTGAAGCCGGAGACGGCCACGCGAGGAAAAGAGCTTGTAGAAAAGATAAACGACGCCCGTGCCGCGACCGATCGTGGTCGCGACGGCTGCTCCTGTGACACCAAGTTCCGGGAATGGACCCAGGCCGAAAATCAGACAGGGATCCAGTACGATGTTGATCGCGTTTGCAAGTATCAGTGCCCTGAGTGCGATCGAGGCATCGCCGGCACCGCGAA
>CAYXKM010000206.1:0-2553 GCA_964465665.1 uncultured Woeseiaceae bacterium | reverse complement strand
GTCGGTGAAAATGTTCCGCCCTGCAATTGACCGATCTGGATCTTCCTCAATACCTTGCTTTCGGCGCCCTGCACGCCGCCCGCATAAAACTTCATAACCACTCGCCCGTCAGTCCTGGTGCGGATTTCGTCGGCACCGGCGCGGAATTCCTTCATCAACTGGGTGTTTTCCGGAGCCAGCGTTGCGATCTTGATCTGCGTTTGCGCAAGCGTCGCGTTGCCGCCCACAAGTCCGAGCAGCAGTATCAGCGTGATCGAATGTCGCATGATCGTTCTCCTTTTCGGCGATGTCTTGATTCAGGCACCGCCTGGTCCATATCAGAAGTAGTCGTCAGCACTCGCAAGCAAGGCGCTCGCGTCCCTCTTCGCCAGGACATTGGTCAGGGTGTAGCCAGGGACATGGGGATTTGCGGCCAGAACCTCTCGCAGCAACTCGTCGTGCAGTTCCCTTTCGTACATCAGGCGGGCATAACCGCGGGCAAACTCGACTTTGGTGCTCAGATCCACCCCATCGGTCAGATCAATGGATCGCTCGAAGTACTCCCGGCCCTTCTCCGGTTCGCCACCGAGCGCCGGAGGCCGCAGCGTCGCCAGGATGCCCAGGAATCCGTACACGGCAGCGGCTGACTCGCCGTCGCTGATCTCGAGGTAACGATTCAGCAATGCTTCGATATGCGGTAACTCGGCGAGGGCATTCCAGTCGTCGCTGTGCGCACGAATATAGGCGAGCGAGGATACGCTGTAAGCATAGACCTGCACAGCCTGCCTTTTGCGTAGTCCGGCAAGCGATTGTTCGTACTGCTCGAACGGCATGCCCTTCCATTTACAGGAGCCGGCATAGGATTTACACAGACTCTTGATGCCGTAGGTTCTCCCGCGGCTGGTCAGTATGCGGGCGCGTTCCGGGTCAACGGCGAAAACCGCGCCGTACGATGCGTAAAGGTTGGCGGCAGCCGCAAGCAGCGCCGGGTCGTCCGGGTTGCCCTCGAGCATGCTGTCGAGCAACAACAGGTAGGCCGGCGCGCCATCGCGAACGATTTCCGGGTCGTCCTGATTCAATACGGCAGCGGAAAGGTTGTCAGCGAAGTTGCTGGCCGCCGATGAAATCACGGTTGCACATCCGGCGCTTCCGGCCACGGCCGAGAGCAACGCCAGGCTTGCCTTGATTCGCAGCCGTCGATTCATGCGTGGGAAGACCCTGTCGCCGGAGATAGGTTCAGGCCGCAGGCCACAAGCTCACCATATACGGGCAATGCAGACCGTATATGCAGAAATGTGCCGTTTCAGACTTTTTCCCGGATCCTGGCTGCCTTGCCCGTCCGGCCGCGCAGATAATACAGCTTCGCGCGACGTACGTTACCGCGCCGCTTCACTTCGATACCGCCGACGGTCGAGCTGTAGGTCTGGAACACCCGCTCCACGCCCTCGCCGTGCGAAATCTTGCGTACCGTGAATGACGAGTTGAGGCCGCGATTTCGTTTGGCAATCACGATTCCCTCGAACGCCTGCAAGCGGTCCCGGCCGCCTTCGCTGACCTTGACGTGCACCACGACCGTGTCGCCTGGCGCGAAGTCCGGCACGTCGCGCGTCATCTGTTCCTGTTCGATCGCTTCTATGATTTTGCTCATCGCATTCTGCCTGCCGGCCGGAGCCGGTACCTGTGTTGACTATGCCGCCGATCAGCCATTGCGTGGCGTCAGCCCCTGTTCCTCCAAATACTCATCGAGCATTTGTTGCTGTTCGTCATTCAGTTCCATCTTCCGGACCAGGTCCGGGCGCCTGACAAAACTGCGGCCAAGCGCTTGCTTGAATCGCCAGCGGGCGATTCTCGCGTGGTCTCCGGACAGCAGCACTTGCGGCACCGAAATGTCCCTGACCACTTCCGGCCTCGTGTAATGCGGGTGATCCAGCAACCCGGACATGAACGAGTCCTGCTGCGCAGATTCCTGGTCTCCCAGAACTCCCGGGAGCAGCCTTACCACCGCATCCACCACCGCCATTGCAGCTATCTCGCCGCCGCTCAGCACGAAATCGCCAAGTGACAGCTCGAGATCGACTTCTGTCTCGATCAGTCGCTCGTCAACGCCCTCATAACGTCCGGCAATCAGTATCAGTCCGGGCAGTTCGGCCAACTGCCGAGCCACGCCCTGATCGAACACTCTCCCTTGCGGCGACAGGTACACGACCCTCGACCCGGGAGGAGCCACCGCCCTTGCAGCGGCTATGGCCGCGGCCAGTGGCTCGAACTTCATGACCATGCCAGGCCCGCCGCCGTAAGGCCGGTCATCGACCGTGCGGTGCGGATCATCGGCGAAATCCCGCGGGTTCCAGCAGTTCAGGACTGCCAGACCCCGGGTGATAGCCCGCCCGACCACACCGTGGCTCGCGACAGAGCCCGCAAATTCCGGAAACAGGGTGACCAGCTGCAGGTGCATTGTGTCAATCCCATTCCCAATCAACGCTGATCACGCCATGCGTTGTGTCGACGTCGAGTATGACTTTGCCGGTAATGAACGGCACGAGGATTTCCCGGCCGTTCTCCTGCACCACCAGC
>CAYXKM010000205.1:0-9446 GCA_964465665.1 uncultured Woeseiaceae bacterium | reverse complement strand
GTTCAGCGTCTGGCGGACGAACAGGGTATTGGTTGTTCCCGGGCCGTGCGGATCGTGGCAGCCGCTGCAGTCCATTTTGCCCTCGTCGAACGGGTGAGAGTAGGGCTTCAGCGACTGCGAATGTTGTTGCTGATGGCAGTCGAAGCAGACCTGCGGCTGGCTGGCAGTCACACGCACGGCATCGTGCGCGTTATGAAGCTGGTGGCAATCGGCACACCCGACCTGGTTGTCGTCGTGTCCGCTGCCGTGCCACGTAAATCCGTCGTTTTCCTCGTGACAGGCGAGGCACAGGCCGTTTTGTACCAGCACACCGGCTTCGGAATCCTGGCCAAAGCGGATGACCGGTGGCCGTTCCTCACCGCGGCGCACGCGGCCAGCGTGGTCGCCGCCCGGTCCGTGGCAGGCCTCGCATTGCAACTGGCTCTGACCAAAAGGACTTCGCGCATCGCTCGGCACACCATGCGCAGTATTGAAGAGACCCAGTGTTGCTGCGTCATCGTGGCAAGCGATGCAAGTATCCGCACCTTTCCTGCTGTACTCAGGCGTGGCGTCATCGACCGACTGAGCAGCAAGCGAAAGCGGCAGGCAGACCAGCAACAGCGGGACGACCTTGTGAATCCGGCGCGACCTCATATCGATTGACATCCCTGGATCATCCGGCAAGCAGGCGATGAAAACAGGGGCATCCTCCATTCGGGATGCCCCGCTTTCATTAATTGAAGTCGAACTCGCCGACCCCGTGTATAACGGCAACGTCGGCCGATCGGCCCGGGCCGTGGCAAAGCGCGCAGGTCTCGACACCGGACGAGATAAGCGCTCCGGTCTCGTCTTTGCCCGCCAGGAAATTGCCGCCGTTCTGTTTCATATGCTCAGCCGCCAGCGAATCAAGATGGCAAGACGAGCACACTGCGGTGTTCGGCGAGATTGCGACGTCGTCGACCAGTGACGAGCGATCAAGGCCGGCGTCGATGGTCGTAGCCATGACCGCTGCCGGATCGACCGGGTAGTAAGTTCCGGCCAGGTGGCAGCCTTCGCAGTTATTGAGGTGTCCCGGGTACACGACGCCGAAATAGGAATGCGCGGAATTGCCGAATCCGCACAAGCCGATGGCGCCTGCATGGATCATATGCACCATGCGCTTCAGGTCGATCGGACCATCGTCAGTACCTAGGGCAAGGTCGCAGGCGGATCCGGCTGCGCGGCGCTGAATGTCGGTCGCGTTCGGATTGTGGCAGGTCGAGCAGAGTTCGGTATTGCCGGTGCGGTTGCTGCCGTGCAGCGAGAGGTTTTTGTGACAATCGTTGCATTTGTCGATGTCGACTACATCGCGCCTGGCCACCGGCGACGCATCCGTGATCGCAAAGTCGAGCCCGTTAGCCGTGACCGCGAGGGTCGTTAGGACACCCTCGATGAGCACCTGCGGTCTGCCCTCGAGGATGGCCGTGCCGGAACCCTCGATGCCGGTCGGTATTGCGATCGTTGAGGTCTTGGTGAAGACGTTGTTACCGTCGTTCGTCGCGCCCGTCTTGAAGTCGATCGCAATTGGCTGGAACGGCGCGCCGCTGTCAGCCGGCCGGGCGAGCGTGTCGTTGGGGTCCACGTTACCGAACTCGTCGTTATTCCATGCGATGTCCAGGCGCAAGGCAGAGCTTGGATTCTGGAATGGTCCGCCCACGGCGTTGATGTCGTAGGCGGTACTTGCCGGGTCCGTCGCATAGTTCGGATCGGTCGGGTTCAGCACACGGATACTGGCAGTCGGTGTCTGGCCTGGCCCGGTATTGGTAATGCTGATCACCTCGTACTCGAACGCGAGTGCGGCCGTTACCTCGAGAATTTCGTGCGCTATCGGAACCTGCACGAGACGTCCGGTGTTGCTGGACACGACCGTGCCGTCCGGACCATGACAGTCGACACATTGCGTGTCGTCAGTGAACTGCAAGCCGCCGGGATGGACTCCATCCTCGATCGCGTATTCGTGTTCGCCATCGGCTATGCCATTGTCGTAATGGCAGGTGCCGCAGGCCATGCGATTCGGGACCAGGCGCCAGTTGCTCGCCTGCGGTGTGTTCGTGTCGCTTTCCTCGTGACAGGTCTGGCAATTCCTGATGTCCTGCGGAAACTCGATATCCGAATAGTCGTGAATGCTGTTGCCGTGACCAATGATGATGAAACCGTCACGCCCGGCATGAATGTTGTGGATAAGCACTTTCATATCCACGGAATTGCCGGAATCTTCGTCCGTGGAGTAGGGGTTATGGCAGGTCACGCAGTATTCGACGTCGGTGCGCGGCCCGCCGTGGAACTCGAGGCGATCGTGGCAGGCGTTGCAGGTGTCGTTGTCGACGATCTTGCGTTCGAATGTCGGTGCGCCACCTGCCGGCACGAAATCGAGGATGCCGTTGGTTGAAGTCGGTGCCTGGCCGCGGATCTCGACGCCGATGCGATGCGTCTTGTTCAAGTCGAAAGTCGGTCCGGCAGGGTAGGCGGTCAAAGCCTGGGCGAAGGTGTAGGTATACGATCCGCCACCGTTCTCGACAAAGGTGCCTGCTGTAGCCGTTTCGGTCGTCGCCGCAGCATTCGGCACACCGGCGCTTGAGGCGGTCACGTAGCTTTGCCACTCACTCGAGCCGCCGCTGGCCGGTGCCGGGGACAGTTGGGCCAGCATGAAACGAATGTCACCGGCCGGCAGTCCTTCGAGGCCCTGGGTCAGGTCATTGGTGAGCAGGATTTCGACCACTGGCGCGCCGCCGCCAGCCGGCACCGCAACGCTCACGACCTCGATGTTGATGTTGTCTGCGCTGTCAATGGGAACGCCGCCGGAGGGACCGGTTGGACCAGTGGGACCGGTCGGGCCGGTTGGGCCCTGAGGGCCGGCGGCACCTGTTGCGCCGTCGTCCCCGGAGCAGGCCGCCAGCGCCAGAGTAGCGGCCACCAAAGTAGCGAATCCGATACCGCGAAGATTGCGCATGAGCTTTGACCCTCTTCATTTTTATTACCAACACCCGCTACGAGCGCGGCGCTGGCTATTGAATCAGCTCCTCCTCTTTTACCAGAACCGCCGGGACATTCTTATTTCGGCAAGTACCTATCGGCAGCAATGGTTACAATGACTGGACCATCCGGTGCAAACATGGCACAAAGGGTAACGAGAATCCGTGTGCGGAGATTCGCGCGTCGTGTAACCTAAGGAGTTGAAATGACAACCAATTCATCGAGCCTGCTTGCAGTCCTGCTGGCATTTTCTGCCGCGACTGCAGATGCAGAAGACATCAGTTCGATTGTTGACACGTGTAACGATTGCCACGGCGGCGACGGCGTCAGCCAGTGGACCGGCGTCCCGACCATCGCTGGCATTTCCGCTGTCGTGCAAGAGGATGCGCTCTTCGTCTACCGCGACAAAGAACGGCCGTGTGCGGAAAGCAAGTTTTGCCAGGGCGACACCAGCCGCGCCGCGACCACGATGTGTGACATCAGCGCCGATCTGAGTGATGAGGCGATCGAAGAAATCGCCGCCCACTATGCAGACCTGCCGTTTGTCCCCGCGAAGCAGGAGTTCGATGCGGCGCTGGCAGCTTCGGGTGCCGAGGTGCACAAGAATCAATGCGACAGGTGCCACACGGGCGGCGGCTCAAACGCCGAAGACGATGCGAGCATTCTTGCGGGCCAGCAAATGGGCTACCTCGAGGCCACCATGGCGCAGTATGCAAGTGATGAGCGAGAACAGCCGCCCAAGATGAAGGAAAAAATGGATTTGTTGAGCGCGGATGACGTCAAGGCCTTGTTGCACTATTACGCCAGCCAGCAATAAAGCGGCAGGTTGCGGCGCGGTCGATCTCGCCGCGGCCGCTGCAAGTATCAGGACCAGGTCCGATGTCTGCCAATACTGCCGTGCCGCATCGTATTAGCGAGTTGTTCGACGCTATCGATCAGAACGACGCGCAGCGATTCGTCGAATTTCTGACCGACGATGCGGTCTTCAGGTTCGGTTCGGCGCCCGCAGTAAAGGGACGTAAGGCCATCGCGATGGCGGTTGGCGCTTTTTTCTCCAGTATTTCGGGCTGCCAGCACGAATTGCATGCGGTATGGTCTGGTACGGATTCCGTTGCCTGCGAAGGCGATGTTACCTACCGCCGCAACGATGGCAGTGAAATCACGCTGCCATTTGCGGATGTTTTCGAACTGCGCGGAAATCTGATATCCGGTTACCGGATCTATATCGACATAGCGCCGCTGTTTGCACCACAGTACGGTTAGATTCGTCGTGCGGTTTCTGAATTTTCGACGCGACCGATGAGAGCGATACCAGGCCCGGCCCGTCAATGAATTTTGCCAATCTGCTGAGCTGGTATTTTCGTCGCAGCAGTCGCCGTTACATGCGATTCGACGCCAATGCGTCCGGTTTGCCAGTGGCGAATCCGGACCGGCATTATCTGCTCTATCTGCACATTCCCTTTTGTGTCGTACTTTGCCCCTTCTGTTCGTTTCACCGCGTGGAGTTTCGCCAAGACCGGGCGACTCTCTATTTTCACGCCTTGCGCCGCGAAATCGAACTGGCCGGCGAAACCGGCTTCCGCTTCTCCGAGCTGTACGTTGGTGGCGGTACTCCGACCGTGCTGCCGGGTGAACTCATAGCGACGATCGGAGCGGTACGCGACCGGCATCCGCTGTCACGGATATCGGTGGAAACCAATCCCGACGACCTCGAAAGCGAGCAGGTGCTGGCTCTGTCCGACTACGGAGTCAACCGGCTTTCAGTTGGCGTCCAGAGTTTCGACAATGATCTGCTGAAAGAGATGCAGCGCTATCACAAGTACGGCAGCAGCGAGCAGATCCGCGCACGGCTAAAATCGGCACGGGGTCATTTCGATACGCTGAATGTCGACATGATATTCAATTTCCCGCACCAGAGCGTGAAATCACTTTCGACGGACCTGCGCATACTGACTGACGATCTTGCAACGGACCAGGTGTCGTTCTATCCGCTGATGTCAGCCGAAACTACGCGTATAGGAATGCGCAAGGCAATTGGCGACGTTCGCTACGAGCGCGAGCGCGAATACTACAATATGATTTCCTCTCACATGCTGGCAGCAGGCTATACGCGATCCTCGGCATGGTGCTTTTCGCGGGCGAGTTCGGTCTCGAATGCAGGTGCGATGATCGACGAATACATTACCGAGCATGAGGAATACCTTGGCCTCGGCAGCGGCGCATTCAGTTATCTCGGTGGCAAACTTTACGCCAGCACTTTTTCCATCAACCACTACCTTGGCCTGGTCGACACGGGCACTTCCGGGATCGTGCGCCGGTCCGCACTCAGCCAGCGCGACCAGATGCGCTATTACCTGCTAATGCAACTTTTTGCCGGGGCACTGGACCTGGATGCCGCTGAACAGCGCTTTGCAGGCCGTTTCAGTTTCGACCTTCGTCTGGAACTCGCCGGTCTCCGGGCAATACGGGCGGTGCGAAAGCGCGGACCGGTCCTGTACCTTACAGATCGCGGCTTTTATCTGTGGGTTATCATGATGCGAGAGTTCTTCAGTGGCGTGAATCATTTTCGTGAGCAGATGCGGCACAATATCTCGCACGAACGTGCGGACCTGCCGGCCGTTCGCCGCTGACAGGCTTACGCCGAGGGCAGACCGGGCCGCACTTCGGAAAACCCGCATAGAAAAAGCGGGACCATTGGATTAGTAGTGGCGCCGGCGTTGGGGTTTGGCGTGGGGAGCAGAATTATGAGAAAAACCATGTCGGCCACCCGGTCTGCAGCCATCGCGTTAACCCTGTGCCTTTTGGCCGGGTACTCTATGGCCCAGACCGACAGCATCGAGTGCGCCAGCTGTCATGAAACGCTGGTATTCGCCTCGACTGCGCATCCGGACCTCGCCTGCAAGGATTGCCATACCAACATCACCGCGGCGCACAGCGACGCCGACCTGGAACCATTGACAGACGATGAAAGCTGCAACCAGTGCCACGGCCAGGTGCAGCGCATGGTCGGCCGCAGTGTGCACCAGGACGAAGCAGATTGTGGTGATTGCCACGGACCTGCGCACGAGATTCACAAGGTTGCCGAACTTGCCTCTGCGGTTTCACCTGTAAATCAGATCCGGCAGTGCGGCGCTTGCCACAACGAACCGCCGGAACTGGTGGATGGATATTTGACCAGCGAGCACGGCAAGGCGCTGTTGTTGTCCGGATTGATCGATGCGCCGAGCTGCAGCGACTGCCACGGCGATCACCGCATCATGGCAGTAGACAACGATCGTGCAGCGACTTCGCATGCGAATTCGCCGGAGATGTGTGGTCAGTGCCACCTGCTTCTGCTCGACGACTGGAAAAACCACAGCGCACATGGTGTTGCCTGGCAGGAAAGCAGGGAAGGCCCGGTCTGCGTCGATTGCCATACATCGCACGAAATCGGTGATCCCACATCATCTGCGAGCCGGCTGGCTTCGGCCGACACCTGCGGTGGCTGCCATGCCGAGTACCTGACGACATTCCGCGACAGCTTTCATGGCAAAGCCAATGAGCTTGGTATGGTGCGCGGCGCAACCTGTGCCGATTGCCACACGCCGCACAAGAATCTTGCGGCCACGGATCCGGAGTCGAGCGTGCACCCGGACAATCTGATGGCAACCTGCGGCAGCTGTCACGAGGGCATTTCGGCCTCGTTTGCGAGCTTCGATCCGCACAACGACCCGACCGATCCGGATGACGACTTCAGGGTCTATGTCGTGTGGTTCGTCATGACCGGATTGCTGATCGGCGTGTTCGCATTTTTCGGCATCCACGATGTGCTGTGGCTGCAGCGTTCGCTGGTAGGAGTGCTCAGGGGCGAATTCGAGAAAGAGATCGGCGGTGTGGGGCAGTACGTCAGGCGCTTTTCGAAGATGAACATTCGAATGCACGTCGTGATTGTCGTAACTTTCCTGCTGCTTGCGTTGACAGGGTTGCCACTCAAGTTTCACAGTGCGCCATGGGCGCAAACCCTGATCGGCCTGCTCGGTGGCATCGATTCCTCGCGCTTCATCCATCGGTTGGCGGCGGTCGGCACTTTCGGTTACGCGATATTCCACCTTGGCAACCTGTTCATTCGCTGGGTGTTCAAGCGAGAGCCTGGCCTGTTCTGGGGCCCCAACTCGATGGTGCCGCAGCCGAAAGACGTGCGCGACCTGCTTGGCAACCTGCGTTATTTCTTCTATAGCGGCCCGCGGCCCGCAGGCGATCGCTGGACCTACTTCGAGAAGTTCGACTACCTGGCCGTCTTCTGGGGCGTCATGATCATCGGCCTGTCAGGTCTCATACTTTGGCTGCCCGGATTTTTTGCAAGCTTTCTGCCGGGTTGGATGCTGAACGCTGCCTATGTCGTGCACAGTGACGAGGCATTGCTCGCGACCGGTTTCATTTTTGTCTTCCATTTCTTCCATACACACCTGCGTCCAGAAAGCTTTCCAATGGACCTTGTGATTTTCACCGGCAAGATGTCGCTCGAGCGCTTCAAGACGGAACGGCCGCTCGAGTACCAGCGGGTGGTAGACAGCAATGTACTCCGCCAGTACCTCGTAGATCCCCCGACGCCTGATGAACGCCGCAGGGCCTACATATGGGGTTCGATATTCCTGATTGCCGGCGTGGCGCTGGCGGTAGGCATAATCTCGGCGATGCTCACGCACTGACACGACACAAACAAAACCAGGCCCGCACTGCGGTGACTATAGCTGCCCTGCGGGACCACGCGCCGAATCGCCGGAACAGGGGATGAAATCATGTTCAAGAACTTTCTAGCCTCCATTTCCCAGAACGGCCTGAGCCTCGCAGGCACGGCGCTTGCGCTCGCAAGCCTGGTGCTTATTGTCAGCCTGTTCATGATGGAACAAGTCGGCTTTGAAGGCGGGCCGTACCTTGGCATCCTGACTTACCTGATTCTGCCCGTAATTTTCATCACGGGACTGATCATGATTCCCATCGGCGTCGTCCTGCAACGCCGCAAGGCTCGCAAGATGCCCGGTGGTGAAGGCACACCGCTCCTGCCGGTATTCGATCTCAACGTGCCGAAAACGCGCCGCTGGCTGCTCATTTTTCTCGGCGCGACGATGGTGAATATCGTGATTCTGGCCAGTGCTACATACAAGGGTGTCGAGGTCATGGAGTCGGTCGAGTTCTGCGGTCTGGCTTGTCATTCGGTGATGGAACCCGAGCACACCGCGTTCCAGCGATCGTCTCACTCGCGATTGCGTTGTGCAGACTGCCATATTGGCCCCGGAGCAGACTGGTTCGTCAAATCGAAGCTCGACGGGGCCTGGCAGCTGGTCGCTGTAACCTTCGATCTTTATCCGCGACCGATACCGACACCCCTGCATGACTTGCGACCGGCGCGCGACACCTGTGAACAGTGTCACTGGCCGACCAAGTTCGTCGGCGACAAGCTGCAAGTGCGCACGAGTTACGCCGATGACGAGACCAATACGGAACTGACAACGGCATTACTTCTGAAAGTCGGGGGTGCAGAAGGGCATCGTTCGGCCGGCATACATTGGCACGTCGATCCAGGTGTAACGATTCGATACCGCTCGGATGAAAGTCGCGAGGAAATCTATGAAGTCGAGTACACGGACGCGAGTGGCGCCGTCAAAGTATTCACCGACCGCAAAGCACCCGAAGACGACGGCGTTTGGCGATTCATGGATTGTGTCGATTGCCACAACCGGCCAAGCCACAATTATCGTCCGCCGGATACGGAGATCGATGCGGCGATCAGGGATGGGCTGATCGATGCGTCGCTGCCCTTTGTGAAACGCGAGAGCCTGCGGATCATCGACGCGCAGTTTCCCTCTCATGAGGCGGCGCGTACCGCGATTGCGGAACAATTGACAAGCTATTATGCCGAGAACCATTCCGAAGTTGCCCAGAGCAATGCCGAGGAAATTGCAGCGGCGGCCGCCACACTCGGTGACATTTATTCAGTGAATGTGTTCCCAGGCATGAAAGTGTGGTGGAACACGTACCCGGATCATATTGGTCACGAAAAAACTCCCGGCTGCTATCGTTGTCATGGCAGAAAACTGAGGACAGCAGATCGCGAGGAGATTTCGAGGGAATGTGATCTTTGCCATACCGTGCTGGCGGACCGCGAGCAGGACCCGCATCTGCTTACCGGCCTGGGTAAGCCCTGACTTTGCGTGCGGCGCCGGCGCATCTGCAACAAACCGGACGCGGCATCGCTGTTTGCCTAGCCTGTTGATAGCACCTGCAGGGCGCGTAGCACGTCCCGTCGGCTGATCTGGCCGACCAGCCGGTTGTCTTTCATGACCGGGAAGCGGCGAAACCTGGAATCAAGAAATTTCTGTGCGAGGTCGACGATACTCATCTCCGCATCGACAGTCTCGACGCCGGCGCTCATGAACTCGGCAACCGGGCCGCCGCGCTGGCTGTAGTAGCCAGCA
>CAYXKM010000204.1:0-4910 GCA_964465665.1 uncultured Woeseiaceae bacterium | reverse complement strand
CCAGGCGATACCCTCGGCGTAGCGCTTCGCGACCGCTTTAGTCTCGGCCGGGGTGGCAAAAGCCTTGTACATTTCATAGAGGGTCGATCCTTCGGTGTTCTTCGGCTCGCCGCGCTCCTGACTGTTGGTCTTGATCTTCATGATGAGCTTGCGGAGCTGTTTTTCATTCGCAAAGAGCGGAATCGTGTTGTCGTAGCTCTTGCTCATCTTGCGACCGTCGAGTCCCGAGAGCAGCGCCGTGTTGTCGTCGATCACCGGTTCCGGAATCGTCAGCAACTCACCGTAGTGATGATTGAAGCGTTGCGCGATATCGCGAGCCATCTCGACATGCTGTTTCTGGTCGCGGCCGACCGGCACTTTGGTCGAGCGGAACATCAGGATGTCCGCGGCCATCAGGATGGGGTAACTGTACAGGGCCATGGAGATACCCTTGTCCGCATCGCCGCTGCCGCCCTCCTCGTTCGCCTGTACCATGGCTTTGTACGAGTGCGCGCGGTTCATAAGGCCCTTGGCCGTCATGCTGGTGAGGATCCAGGTAAGCTGCGGAATTTCCGGGATGTCCGATTGCCGGTAGAACACCGCGTTGTCGGTATCGAGCCCGAGCGCGAGCCACGCCGCCGCAATCTCCAGAGTCGAGCGGGCGATGCGATCCGGGTCCTCGGCTTTCGCCAGCGCGTGCAGGTCTGCAAGGAAATAAAAATTCTTCTTCGCCTTGTCACGGCTCGCGGCAATGCCGGGCCGGATGGCGCCGACGTAATTGCCGATGTGCGGCGTGCCGGTGGTGGTAATGCCGGTAAGGTAAATATCCTGGCTCATTGCTGTCCCTGTGATTCAGTAACCGGCCGCGTGGCCATCTTTTCTCGATTCCGAAGCGCCGTAGTAAACGCCCTGCTCCTCGTTCCACAGGATCGCCTGGTAGCCGCCGTAGTCACCCGGTTCGGTGGCGACGGTGTGGCCGCGCTTTGCGAGTTCCGCACGCACGCTTTGCGGAATACCGCTCTCAAGGTACACGGTGCCGCCGTCGCGCATGACCTCGTCCGTCGGCTCCGATGAACCGGTGTGCCGCATGCGTGCGGCATCGCCCGCTTCCTGCAGGTTCATGCCGAAGTCGACCAGGTTCACGACGATCTGCGCGTGCGCCTGTGGCTGCATCGAGCCGCCCATCACACCGAAACTGAGCCACGGTTTGCCGTCTTTCATGACGAAAGCCGGGATGATGGTGTGAAACGGCCGTTTGCCCGGTTCGTACACGTTCGGATGGCCGTCCTTCAAGCTGAACAGCGCGCCGCGATTCTGCAGGGCAAAGCCGAGCTCGGCTGGGGTCATGCCGGAACCGATGTCACCGTAGTTGCTTTGGATGAACGACACCATGTTGCCGTCCTGGTCGGCCACGGTCAGGTAAATCGTGTCGCCGTCGTTCAGCATATCGCCAGCGGTGTATGTCGGGGCAGCTTTTTCGCGATCGATCAGCGCACGGCGCTCCGTGGCATAGTCCTTCGAAATCAGTCGTGCGATCGGTGGCTCGTAGAAATCGGGATCCGCGTAATACTGTGCGCGATCCTCGTAGGCGAGTTTCTTCGTTTCTATGAGGACGTGCAGGTAGTCGGCACTACCAAAGCCCATTTTGCGGAGATCATAGCCTTCGAGGATGTTCAGCATCTGCAGCGCCACGATGCCATGGCCGTTCGGCGGCAGCTCGTACACGTCGTAACCGCGGTAGTTCACGGACACGGGTTGTACCCACTCGGAGCGGTGCGCGGCCATGTCTTCGTAAGTGAGAAAGCCGCCCTGCTCGCGCAGGTAGGAATCGATCTTTCGTGCGATGTCGCCTTTGTAAAACGCATCGCGACCGCTTTTTGCGATCTGTTCGTACGTGTCGGCCAGGCGCGGATTGCGGAATATCTCACCTTTTGCGGGAGCCCTGCCGCCCGGCATGAAGATTTCGCGAAAGCCGGGATAATCGCTCCGCGATGGCGCGTTCTCCTGCCACAGCGCGGCGATGAACTCGGTCACCGGGAATCCCTCGCGCGCATAACGAATCGCGGGCGCGAGCAGGGTGGCCATCGGCAACTTGCCATAGCGCGCGTGCAGTTCGAACCAGCCGTCGACAGCACCGGGCACACTCACCGTCAACGGCCCGAGATAGGGTATGCCGTCCGGTGCTGCCTGTCGCACCTGAGCAAGGCTCAGCGACATCGGCGAGCGCCCGGAGGCGTTGAGTCCGGTCAGCGCTTTGCTTTCGGCGTCCCAGACGATGGCGAACAGGTCACCGCCGATGCCGCAACCGGTCGGCTCCATGAGGCCCAAAGTTGCGTTGGCCGCAATCGCGGCATCGACCGCGCTGCCCCCGGCTTTGAGGATATCGAGAGCCACCTGGGTCGCGAGCGGCTGGCTGGTCGCAGCCATGCCCCGGGTTGCGATGACTTCCGAGCGCGAAGCAAACGGCGCACCTGTAGGCCGGTCATAGCCGTGGCTAAGCGGGCTTGCCATTAAAGCAATCAGGAAGATGATGCCTGTTTTCATTGTTCACTCCCGCGTAACCTCCGAAAGCGTGGAATCATAGCAGGGAACAATGAGCGATCGGCCTGACCACGTTCGCCGACAGACTCGCCGTAGTCCGCAACCTGAGGTTATGATGCCGCCCATGACTACCGAAACCGAAAGCGCCGCGCTCGGCCGCGTGTACCCCGACCATATTCGCGAGATCCAGGCGCGCCACGAGCGGGCCCTGGAGCGTGCCGGAGCGTCGCATGCCGTGATCTTTGCCGGTGCGCCAAAGCCGGTGTTCCTTGACGACTACAACTACCATTTCAAGACTAATCCGCATTTCCTGTCGTGGGTGCCGCTGCTCGCCAATCCCTGGTCGCTGGTCGTTTGCACCCCGGGCGAAAAGCCGCTGCTGGTTTACTTCCAGGAGAAAGACTACTGGCACTCGCCACCGGCGGATCCGAGCGGATTCTGGATCGGCGAGTTCGACATCCGCATCGTGCACTCGGCCGAGGACATTGCACAGCACCTGCCGGCAGAGCGCGACAAGTGCATCCTGATCGGCGAAGCGCAGAACGATGCACAGGCTTTCGGCATCGAACGCATCAATCCGAAGTCTGCGCTGAACATCCTGCACCGGGCGCGTGGCATTAAAACCGAGTACGAAGTCGCATGCATGCGCGCAGCCTCGCGGCGCGGTGCGCGCGGCCACATTGCCGCGGAAGCTGCGTTTCGCGCCCGCGCAACCGAGTTCGACATCCATCTCGCTTACTGTCGCGCGACGCAACATACCGAGCGCGACCTGCCCTACGGCAACATCATTGCTTTGAACGAACATGCCGCGATCCTGCACTACCAGCACCAGTCGTCGCAGCGCCCGGATGCACAGCTGTCCTTTCTCATAGATGCCGGCGCACGAATCAACGGTTACGCCTGCGATATCACCCGCACGCATTCCTTCGACAATGCGGAGTTTTCCGCGCTGATCCGCCGCTTCGATGCCCTGCAACTGTCGCTGGTCAGCGAAGTGCATGCCGGCGTCAATTTCGCCGATCTGCACTTGCTGACGCATCGCAAGATTGCCGAATTGCTGGTCGAGATCGACCTCGCCAAAGGCAGCGCCGAGGCACTGATCGAATCCGGTGTCACCGCCGCGTTCTACCCGCACGGCCTCGGTCACTTGCTCGGCCTGCAGGTGCACGACATGGGCGGATTCATGGCCGATGACGACGGCACGATCATCGATCCGCCGAGCGGTCACCCGTACTTGCGGCTGACGAGAGACCTGGAGGAAAACCAGGTCCTGACCATCGAACCCGGACTGTACGTGATCGACCTGCTGCTCGGCGACCTCACCGGGACACCGGCCGAGAAAATGATCAACCACGCACGGGTCGACTGGCTGCGCCCGTTCGGCGGCATGCGCATCGAGGATAACGTGCGCGTTACCGCCAACGGCTGCGAGAACCTGACCCGCGATGCTTTCGCTGCGATCGGAACCGCCGTCGCTTAAGCGAAATTCACTGGTCCTTGCCCGACCTGCTGGCTCGCATCTGCGCTTTGAGCCGGGCTTTGACCCGCTGGCCTTTCTTGATCATCAACGGCCGCAAGAGCTTCATGAACTTCGGGAACAGGTAGCCCGTGGTCGTCAGCAGGCCGCTCACCGGCGGCATCGAGCGCTCGCGTTTCGCGTCGCAACAGAGATCGATGATGACCTCTGCCACTTCGTCAGCAGTCGACAGGGGCTGGGAAAAGGTCACGTCGGCCACTTCGTCGATGTTGGTCATGATGAAACCGGTGTCGATGGGGCCTGGCGACACCGCGGCAAGCTTGATCGCCGATCCCGCCAGTTCTTCGGCCAGCGCAAAAGTAAACGCACGCAGGCCAAACTTGCTGGCGGAGTATGTTGCGGCACCGGCCACCGGGATGCGGCCCGCAAGCGATGCCACGTTGATGATCGCCGCGGATCCGGCTTCGCGAAGATACGGCAGTGCGAGCCGCGACAGGACTATGGGCGCGCGGAGATTGACATCGATGATGCGACCGAGTTCCTCGGCCGGAACGGCCTCGACCACTCCGCGACGGTGATAACCGGCGTTGTTTACCAGCACGTGTACGCCGCCGAATTCGAACTGCGCGCGCTTGAACAGGTTGGCGCAAGCTTCCGCGTCGTTGACATCCATCGGAATGGTTATGACTTTCGTCAGCGGCCGCAGTTCCTCGGCCATGAGATCGAGGTTTTTCTTGCTGCGTGCGACCAGCACCAGGTTGGCGCCGAGTGCCGCGAACTTTCGCGCCGTGGCGGCACCGACACCTTCCGATCCGCCGGTGATGACAACGGTTTTGCCATTGAAGTTTTTGTCCATCGGGGCAGTCTAGACGATGGGTGACGCGGACGAAACTGGTGGGTGGTCGCCTGTGGA
>CAYXKM010000203.1:0-12085 GCA_964465665.1 uncultured Woeseiaceae bacterium | reverse complement strand
TGCGACTCACTGACTTCTTCATGCGCCTTAGTAAGTGTCTCTGGTAAAGCCTTGAAAAACCTTGACTAAGTGCGGCTGCACACTTGTGCAAGTTCAGCGGCACGCTGACCGCGGCGGCGGCGTGTAGCGGCGTTGCCATGCCGTCTTCGCCCAGATACTTGAGCAGCACGTTGCCACCAAGTGAATAACCGACGGCCATTATCGGGCCGGCCTGTCCGTCGGTGCGCAATTTACCGAGAAAATAGCGAAGATCGTTGGTTTCGCCGGCGTGATAGCGTCTCGGCAGGCGATTCCGATAATCGCCGCAATCACGGAAGTGAAGGACGGCGGCATGCCATCCATGATCCTTGGCTGCCTGCAACAGCTGCCTTGCATACGCTGATTCGGCTGAACTTTCCAGGCCGTGCAGTACGACGAGCAACGGCGTGTCGTCGGTAACCAACGGGGACTCTGCGAGCCAGTCCACAACGGTGACATCGCCGTCCGGCAGTTCGAGGATCCGCCGGGTTAACGCCGGTCGTGGACTTTGCGAGAGTGGCAGGGACGGGTATATGGTCTGTGCGTGACGGTTCCTGAGCCACGCGGCAGGCCGGAAGCCACTCGAAATTATCCGCTTTTGACCAGCGATGCTCATAGTGAAAATATGCAGTGCGTTGCGCTGGCAGACCAGTGCGGCGTTAGCATTCCGGCAAAAAAAAGCCCCCCGCTTACGCAGGGGGCTCGCCATGGAGTCGAAACTCCTTCAGGCATTCACAGCAGGGGGCGGGGGAGCGTGTCCCTGCTGCACTGCACAAAATAGGGGATTCGGCCCTAACTGTCAAGCAGAAACCGCAAATTCAGCCGGCTTTTTTCCGGTCTTCTGCGGTGCCGCTTTCGTCCTCTGAATCTCGAGAGCCGCGCGTGAGGCGCTGCAGGACCTCGTCCTGCAGGGCTTTCCAGCGCATGAAGTTCTTTTGCGCGATATCGGCAACCGCACCCACCGGGTCTACCCCCACAACCCGTTTCACCTGTCCGCGGATGTTCTGTTGCTGCGTCATGAACAGTTTCAGGCTTTGCTCCATGTAGTTGGCCATGAACCCGGGGACGACCTTGCCATAGGCACGAATTACCTGCGACAGGAAATCCTCGCTCATGATGGCTTCGCCCTGCTGTTCCTGTTCGCTGATAACCTGCAGAAGTATCGATCGAGTAATGTCATCGCCACTTTTCTTGTCGATCACGACAAAATCGATCTTTCTGATAACAAGATCCCTGACGTCGGAGAGCGTGATATAGCGGCTCTCTTCCGTGTCATACAGACGACGATTCGGGTACTTCTTGATGACGCGGGTTTTACTCATTTATGAATCTCGTTGCAGCCCGCTGCGATTCGAACGTCAGGCACCTGCCAGCACAAAAGACATCGCCTCGATCAGCGACAAACCGTGCAGGTACTTTATCGTTGAGTCCAAGGGCACTAGGCCGGAATGTCGCCTACGATAGCCCATTTCTTGCTGCTGCCAAAGGGTAATCATCCACCGCGACGGATGTTTGGCCTGTTAGCTTGCGGATGTTCCAGTGACGAATCGCCCATGGCCAGATGTCCCGCGGACTGCCGTCGGCCAGGTCCGCCGGCGGAGACTGTGCCAATGCTCTCAAGGCAGCAACCAGGGTCGGACCTCGCCGTGCAAGATCAAGGGCCGGCGCACCGGTCTGCTTGCTAAGCTTTCGCCCTCGTGCGTCGACGGCAACCGGAATATGTAAATAACGGGGTGTAGAGAAGCCAAGTCGCTGTTGCAGCAGGATTTGCCGTGGCGTTGAGTCCATCAGATCGATGCCGCGAACAATCTCGCTGATTCCCTGATCGTGGTCGTCGGCGACGACAGCAAGGTGATAGGCGATGAGTCCATCCCTGCGCCTGATCACGAAATCTCCTGTTTCAAGTTCCAGGCATTGCGCTTGCGGACCGTGCAGACCGTCCTGAAAGCCGACCCGTTGCTGGTCGGTCAGTACACGTACGGCAACGCGCTTGCCTGTGGATCCATTGCGGCAGGTGCCAGGATAGATCGCCCCGAGCGACCCGCGACGGGCACACGCCAGGTCAGCGCGGCTACACGAACAAGGATAGGCTTGGCGGTCGTGCAACAGCCGGTCGATCAGCTCAAGATGGCGCGACTGACGGGCGCTCTGGTAGAGAACCGGCCCGTCCCATTCGAAACCGAATGCGGCAAGCGCATCGATGATGAGCAGATCGGCGCCTGGCAGCTCGCGTGGCGCGTCGATGTCCTCGATGCGCAGCAGCCATTGCCCTCCCGATGCCCTGGCCTGCAGGTAACTGGCACACGCTGCAAGCAGTGAGCCGAAGTGCAATGGCCCGGTGGGCGAGGGCGCGAACCTGCCGCGATACGGCCCGGTCGCGCTGTCTGCCATGTTTGCTGTTTCGCCTGTGATTTCAACCGTCCGGCTGGACTGATGCGAGTTCCTACCGGTATCGATCGTCCCGATCCCGGAACTGACGCTCCGACATCTCGCGACGTTCCTGAGCTTCGAGACACAAGGTCGCCACCGGGCGGGCCTCCAGGCGTTTCAGCCCGATCTCCTCGCCAGTCTCTTCGCAGTAACCGTACGTGCCGTCTTCGATGCGCGCAATTGCCGAATTGATCTTGCGCAGCAATTTGCGCTCTCTGTCACGCGTTCGCAGTTCGAGTCCGAATTCCGACTCCTGGGTCGCCCGATCGTTCGGATCCGGAAAGTTCGCCGCTTCGTCCTGCATGTGATGCACAGTGCGGTCGACTTCGTTCATGAGCTCACGCTTCCAGGAATTCAATATGGCCGCGAAGTGCGCGAGTTGCTCTTTGCTCATGTAATTCTCGCCGCGTTTGGCAATGTATGGTTCGATTCCGTGGATAGGGCCGGCAAGCATGTCCGCCCGAGACCGCGTCCTCGTGGCTGTTGCAACCCGTCCGCTGCTCTTAGTCGCTGTCATAGGTCCGCGGTGTACCGACCTGGGGGCTGCATTCTTCCTCCCGCCGGGCTTTTTGACAGCCACTTGTTTCGAGCTACCAGCTTTCTTTCGAGTTGCCGATTTGCTTCTCGTAGCTGCTTGTGTTCGCGCCCTGGTTGCGACTGCCTTTTTCCTCGCAGACTTCTTTGCGATCGTCGCCTTTTTGCGACGGGCAGTCTTTTTGGGGGACTTCTTTGGTGATGTTGCTTTCTTGCTCACTTTAGATTTTTTTCCTGCAGATTTCTTCCGGGACGATGATTTGCGCGATGCCGCCTTCTGTCGTGAGGCGACAGCTTTGGCGCGCTTTTTGCTCGCAGCTTTTTTAGCGGCCATTGTTGACTCCTGCCGGTCGAAGAAAAACGCGGAATTATACATTGACTGCGCTGACATGGAAGTCCAAAAACAGGGCTTTTTCGACCTATTTCTGTCGACGCCGAGTTTCAGGGTCCGGTCGGCACAACCGGGTTCAGCAAGAGCCTTGCGAGATCACGACGGAGGCTTTAAGAATGCACCGTCCGGGCACCGACACGGCTCGCCATTTCAATCGTTTTATCGAATGAATTACATTACACTAGCAAAATTTGACGGGCTACTGGCTGCCACCATCAGATGCGATTAAGCAAGATCAAGCTTGCCGGCTTCAAATCTTTCGTTGACCCCACCGTAATACCATTTCCCAGCAACCTCGTCGGGGTCGTAGGGCCAAATGGATGTGGCAAATCGAACGTCATCGACGCCGTCCGCTGGGTAATGGGCGAGAGCTCCGCCAGCCGGCTTCGCGGGGACTCCATAACGGACGTGATTTTCAATGGATCGAGTTCCAGGAAACCGATAGGCGCCGCATCAGTCGAACTTCTGTTCGATAATTCCGAGACGACACTTGAAGGCCAGTATGCGAAGTATGCAGAAATCTCGATACGCCGGGAGGTGTCTCGGGACGGAATCTCCAATTACTTTTTAAATGGCACTCGTTGCCGCCGAAAGGACATCACCGGCGTTTTCCTGGGCACTGGACTTGGTCCGAGAAGTTACTCGATCATTGAGCAGGGCATGATCTCCCGCATCATTGAAGCCAAGCCGGAAGAGATGCGCACTTTTATCGAGGAAGCTGCCGGCATCTCCAAGTACAAGGAACGGCGCCGCGAGACTTCCAATCGCATCACTCACACTCGCGAAAACCTTGATCGGTTGAAGGACCTCCTCGAAGAAGTCGAGAAGCAGATCAAACATCTCGATCGTCAGGCAAAAACTGCAGAACGATACGGCAGGCTCAAGGAAGATGAGCGTCGAACAGGAGCGGAGCTGCTTGTTCTGCGCATGCGTGACCTCGACGACCGTTCTCTTGCGTCGACTTCAGTTTTTAACGCGAAGGAACTGGCACTGCAGGCCACCGTTGCCGAGCAGAGGAAGGTTGAAGCGAGAATTGAGGACGCACGTGTGCGTCAGTCAGATGCTGCCGACGAATTCAATGCTGTCCAGGCTCGTTACTACCGATCCGGCTCGGAGATTGCGAGGCTGGAGCAGGCCATTGAGCACGCCAGGGAGATACGCGAACGGCAAAAGCTGGATCTGGAACAGGCGATTCAAGGCGCCAGGGAGATTGCCGAACACATAAACAAGGATCAAAGCGAGATTGCGCAGCTCGATCTGTCCCTGAGCGAACTGGTTCCGGGGCTGGAGCAGGCCAGGGCGGCAGAGCGCCGATCGCTGGAGTCGTTGCAACGCGCAGAGCAGGCCCTGATCGACTGGCAGAATCAGTGGGATGAACACACACTGAAATCAAACGAACTGACGCAGATCCGCAGTGTGGAACAGACTCGAATGGAACAAATCGAGTCACGAGTTCGCAGTCTTGCGGAGCGTCGTCGGAAACTGGACGAAGCGGAGCCACTCGCCAATATCAGTGACCTGAAAGCGGCCTTCGAAAAGCTCGCAGTTCAGGAACAGCAAAAGCGCAATGCGCGTGATGAGTTCGACAGGCACCTGACGGACATCAGCGAGAAGATTCAAAAGCTAAGGGAGCAGGACCAGAAACTGACGAAGCTCGTTGACGAGCGTCGCAATGTCCTGCAAGTGTCACAGGCAAAGCTTGCTTCACTGGAAGCTGTGCAAAAGGCTGCCTTGGGTCAAAGTGATGAAGTTATTCAAAGCTGGCTGGATGCTTCGGCCATCGATGGCAGCAAGCGTGTCGCTCAGACGCTCGAGGTCGAGGCCGGCTGGGAGCGGGCGGTAGAAACGGTTCTTGGGGATTACCTGCAGGCAATCTGCGTTACAGACGCGGCTTCTGCTGCAACACATCTCGCGGAACTTCGGGATGGAAAGGCAACATTGCTGGTGGATCTTTCCACTGCTGTAGTCGGTGAGTCCGGATCGGCATCTCTGGCAAGCAAGATTGTCAAAGCCCCGGCGGCGATTCTCGAATCCCTGCGTACGGTATGGATTGCGGATTCATTGCCTAAAGCCCTGGCAATTCGCGAACGAATGGGCGATGCGGGTTCTGTAGTCACCCAGGACGGCGTCTGGCTGAGCAAGAATTGGCTCCGGGTAAGCCGGGATAAAGACGCTCATGCGGGAATCCTTGGGCGCGAACATGAAATTCGACGTCTGAAGGCAGAGATTCGCGAGCTTCAGGAACGCGCCGACAGCGCGCGAAAACTGGCGCAGGATGGCCGCACCCGGCTGTTGCAGCTCGAGGAACGTCGAGAAACCCTGCAACGGGATTCTGCGGCGCTGCTGAAAGAGTATGCGGAGACCAAGTCCTCATTTGACGCCGCTCGATATCAGCTGGATCAGGCGAATGCACGTCGTGCTGCATTGGCAGACGAGAGCGGGGAAATTGAGCGCGAACGATTTACTGCCGAGGAACAGATTCGGGCATCGAAATCGCAATATGCACTGGCAGTGTCGAGCCTTGCGGAACTGACGCAGCAGCACCAGATACTTGAATCGCGCCGCGAGGAACTGCGTGCTGAACTGCAGAGGGTGAAGGCCCAGGCTGATCAGGATCGACACATCTCACAGGATATGGCGATTCAGTTCGAGAGCCGGCGAACGAGCAAGGAATCTGCGGCGCAAAGCTTGCAACGTATGGAATCGCAACGCCGGCTGTTCGAGAATCGTGAAAACGATATCTCACAGCAGCTGGCGCAAAGTGAAGAGCCTCTCGAAAAGAACAGGGCCCTTCTTGAGGAGCAACTGCAGGTCCGCATGGAGGTCGAGACGGAACTCGGCGCTGCACGGCGCAACGTGGAAGGCATTGAAAGCGAATTGCGCGAGTTTGATCAGAGACGCATGCAACTGGATCAAACTGCGGAAGGCGCAAGGGTGGAAGTGAGCGAAGCCAAAATGGCTGTGCAGGAGATTCGCGTTCGCCGCGAAGGCCTTATTGAACAATTTGACAAGTCTGGATTCGAAGTTGATGCGCTGATTCAATCTCTGGATGCTGAAGCCGGCATTATCGCATGGGAAGACAAGCTTGAGCGGATTCGGGTACGAGTTGAACGACTGGGCCCAATCAATCTTGCAGCGATCGACGAATTCAAAGAGCAATCGGAACGAAAGACATACCTTGATTCGCAGCTTGCCGATCTGAATGATGCTCTGACTACACTGGAAGGCGCCATTCGAAAAATTGATCGAGAAACCCGCTCACGATTCCGCGAGACCTTTACCAACATCGACAGCGGCTTCAAAAAGCTGTTCCCGAAGCTCTTTGGGGGCGGACACGCATACCTTGAAATGACCGGTGATGACTTGCTGACTGCAGGTGTTACGGTAATGGCAAGACCGCCCGGTAAAAGAAACAGTACGATTCACTTGTTGTCAGGTGGCGAAAAAGCGCTGACCGCAGTTGCGCTGGTTTTTGCAATTTTTGAACTCAATCCGGCGCCCTTCTGCTTGCTGGATGAGGTCGACGCGCCGTTGGATGATGCAAACGTAGCCCGTTTTTGCGATATCGTGAAAGAGATGTCGGGCAAGGTTCAGTTCGTTTTTATCACGCATAACAAAGTGACCATGGAAATGGCGCGGCAACTGACTGGCGTTACCATGCAGGAACCCGGAGTTTCCAGATTTGTGGCGGTTGACCTCGACGAGGCAGTCAAAATGGCGGCCAGTTGACTTGAGAGCGACAGAGAATATTAATGGACGGTCTGCGTTGGTTGCTGTTGTTGTTCGGGCTACTGATCGTCATTGGTGTCTATTTTTATAGTCGCCGGGCTTCGGACTCACCGACGCTGGCAGTCTCGGGGCTCAAAGCCCTGCGATTCAAGATCGCGCCGCAGATTGCGGCCGATTCCGCGCCTGACGATGGTGAGTCGTCGGACCTCACGGCCGAAAGACACGCCGCCGGACCACAGAAAATTGTCACCTTCCGTATGGTTGCCAAACGCCACGGGACGTTTGCCGGCGACGAGCTCGCACTGAATCTTCGTGGAATCGGCATGCGGCATGGAAAATTCGGTATCTTTCATCGTTACGACGGTATCGACGAGACAAAATCCATATTCTGTGCAGCGAGCCTGGTCGAACCTGGCAGTTTCGACCTGACCAATCTCAAGGAACAGCGAATCCCCGGCATCAGCCTGTTTATGGTATTGCCCGGCCCGATGGACGGTGCGAAAGCTTTTGATTTGATGGTTTCGGCAGCCCGTTCTTTGTCACAATCGCTTGATGCGGA
This sequence comes from uncultured Woeseiaceae bacterium, assembly GCA_964465665.1. Lineage (GTDB taxonomy): Bacteria > Pseudomonadota > Gammaproteobacteria > Steroidobacterales > Woeseiaceae > JAKEGN01. The sequence continues at coordinate 4,424 of CAYXKM010000203.1, read as the reverse complement.
TCTGCTCGATGAATCGGGCAGTACGCTCAGCATCCAGCGAGAACGTTACCTACGGGAAGAAGTTATCCAGTTCGAGCATGAGATTTCGATTGCCTGATCGCGGCGATTGACTGGCGTACCATGATTGCTTCTGCAACCACTCGGAAACATGTTGAATCCCTGCGGCAGCAGATTCACTACCACAACTATCGATATCACGTTCTCGATGAACCGGAGATACCGGATAGCGAATACGACAAACTGGTTCGCGAGCTCGAGGCTCTTGAGCGGAGCGACCCTGATATCATCACCCCCGATTCGCCGACACAACGAGTGGGTGCGCATCCTGTCACGGCATTCGGTACGGTGACTCACAAGTTGCCCATGCTGTCACTGGAGAATGCATTCAGTGATCAGGAAGTGCAGGATTTCAATCGCAGAGTGGGCGAACGGCTCAACGTTGATCCGCATTCATCAGTGTCGTATTCCGCGGAACCCAAGTTGGATGGCGCTGCTGTCAGTCTCCTCTATGAGTACGGTCGCCTCGTACGGGGTGCCACGCGGGGAGATGGAACTCGAGGTGAAGACATAACGCACAACGTGCGAACTATTCCTGCGGTGCCGCTGAGCCTGCTCGGCAAAGGGTTTCCACGAACGCTGGAGGTGCGCGGTGAGGTCTTTATGCCCCGAGCCGGATTTCGAGAATTCAATGAGCAGGCCAAGGCGAAAGGCGAAAAGACCTTCGTCAATCCACGCAATGCGGCTGCCGGCAGCCTGCGGCAACTCGATCCGCGCCTGACAGCCGAGCGGCCGCTTGATATTTACCTGTATGCAGTGGGTCTGTTCGACGGAGGTGCGATGCCGCGGCGACACAGCCAGGTGCTGGATCGCCTCCAGGACTGGGGATTCAAAGTCTGTCCAGAGCGCAGCGTAGTTGAGGGCTTTGAGGGATGCCTCGATTATTACCGCGAAATGGCCGCACGGCGGGATTCTTTGGCCTATGACGTCGATGGCGTTGTTTACAAGGTTGACAGGCTCGATTACCAGGCAAAGCTCGGGTTCGTATCGCGTGCGCCACGATGGGCAATAGCACACAAGTTCCCGGCACAGGAGGAGCTGACCGTGGTCCGTGACATCGAGTTCCAGGTAGGCCGGACTGGAGCAGTCACCCCGGTCGCCCGGCTGGAACCGATATTTGTCGGTGGTGTGACGGTGAGTAACGCGACCCTTCACAACATGCACGAGCTGCACCGCAAAGACGTGAGAATCGGCGATACCGTCATTGTGCGCAGAGCCGGTGACGTGATCCCTGAAGTGGTGGCAGTGCTGCCGGAACGCAGGGTCAAAGGTGCGAGAATTGTCAAAGTTCCACAAAAGTGCCCGATTTGTAGGTCGGCAGTGCTTCTTTTAGATGACGAAGCCGTGGCCCGATGCACGGGCGGACTGTTCTGCCCGGCGCAACGCGCCGAGGCTCTGAAGCACTTTGCCTCGCGACGCGCTATGGACATCGACGGGCTGGGCGGCAAACTCATTGATCAACTTGTGGCTGTCGACCGGGTGAGGACGCCGGCTGACTTATACCACCTGTCCGTCAAGGAACTGTTAACGCTGGAACGGATGGGGCAGAAGTCAGCTGAAAAGCTCCTGATGTCTATCGAGCGGAGCAAACAAACGACCTTTTCCCGATTCCTGTTTGCGTTGGGAATTCGTGATGTAGGGGAGGCCACAGCAAGTGCCTTGGCAAATCATTTTGGCAACCTGGATGCTCTAATGTCGGCGAACGAGGACGCCCTGCAGTCCGTCACCGACGTTGGCCCGGTGGTTGCCTCACGGGTGCACGCGTTTTTCAATGAGAAGCACAACAGGGATGTCATTCAGGGGCTCATCGACGCCGGCGTGATCTGGAACGAGAGTAAATCGGCCAAGGATTCACCAGATGCGCCACTCAAAGGCAAAGTCTTTGTTCTGACCGGGACCCTTGCCGGTATGACCCGTGAGGACGCCAGGGACCGAATTCAGGCCGCCGGAGGAAAGGTAACGGGCACCGTTTCGCGGAAGACCGATTACGTCGTTTTCGGTGACAAAGCTGGTTCAAAGCTCACAAAAGCGCAAAAGCTCGGCGTGACATTAATCGATGAAGATGCCCTCCAAAAAATGCTTATTGATCAATAATTAAGCAGCTTTTGGGAAATTGGGATCAACTTTTCCCAATAAAATCAATCTGTAAAACCTGTCGATTCGTCCATAAATTACAATGGATTTCGGGACAATTCTCAGACAAGACTTGGGCCCTTTTTCCCAAGTGCCTTATTTGTTTGACCGATTTTTTTCGCCCTCCTATATTGCGCGTCAATGAAAGACATTATCCAAGCGCAAATACTTAACGCACTTTTGACTGCACTTCGCCCGCTCGCCAGAGCATTGCTTCGCGCAGGTGTCGGCTATCGGGAATTCGAGGAAATCTCCAAAACAGCATTCGTGGACATCGCAACCAAGGACTATGGGCTGCGTGGCAGGCCTACGAATATCTCGCGCGTTGCGGTCATGACAGGACTCACTCGAAAGGAAGTGCGAAGACTTCGAGACAAGTCGGCCAAAGGGGAGGGCGCCATCGCGGTTCGCTCGACACCCATGGCCGTTATCCTGCATCGCTGGTACACGGATGAAGCTTTCCTCGATGAATCAGGACAACCAAAGGTTCTTAGTTTCGATGGACCCGGTACAACATTCTCTAGCCTGGTAAAGAATTTCGGTGGCGATATTCCTCCAGGGGCCATGCGCACTGAGCTGAAGCGAATCAAGGCCGTGGAAGAATTTGATGATGGCAGTCTGCGGGTATTGAAAAGGAATGTTTCAGGACTGGATGTGCACGATCGACTGATCACTGGTTTGGCGCGCGTCATCTATCCGGCGGCATTGACGTTAGCGCATAACACAAGCGACAAGACCGGGGACAACACTTGGATACAGAGGAATGCCGTTACTACCTGTGTCCGAGATGGCGATCTGGCTCGGTTGAGGCGAATCAGCGCCGATCGCCTTATCGAATTTACGCAGTCGATCGATGATTTGTTTGTTGCGTACGAAACCCTGTATGAAGGGGACGATCAGCCGCAACATGCCGTGGCTGCTGGAATAGGCGTCTACTATTTCGAGGATGACCAGCAACCCGAGCTACATGGATTAGGCAAAGAACAACGAGTCCGTGCTGACTGACAAAGAAAGGGTCGGCCGCACTGAGTGCGTCTGTTCTGCAATCCCTCATGACGTTCGTTCTCTAGCGGAGGACTGCTGCATCGCAGCATACCTGTTGCGGTCGCACTGAACAGCCGTTTTGAGTTGAAGTCCTTCAGGACGTTCGTCCTTTTTGAACCCATTGCGTGACACCAGAAATACCCGGCGATGGAGCCACTGGGCTCGAATCCTAGTAATGCGCTTTAAATTACTGCTGTAAAGCCTCGAAAAATAACAGAAAAAATAGATTTAGGGTCCTGAAATGGTCGTCATTATTGATGGCCTTTCTATTGAAATCCGCCGGTTTCAGAGTTGTTCTGACTAGGTATGGTGTCCGCTGCCGTGGAAACGGAGGGTGAAGGTCCGCTTTCACCCCTAACCTTAGTGTTGACTGTGACATAGTTAGGGAATAAATTCCCTTACATGGTTATTATGTTCAAATATGAGCGATTCTGTAAAACAAACGTTGCTCGCAACTTTTCGCGTGCTTTTGGGGCCGCTTGTTCGAATTCTGCTCCGCCAGGGCATCTCGTACGGTGAGTTTTCGGAGGTTGCTAAAGCCGTTTACGTTGAGATAGCACTGAAAGATTTCAAGGTGTCGGGCCGTAAGGCAACCAAGACACGACTCGCTGTCATGACAGGGCTGACGAGAAAAGAAGTAAAAAGGGTCGTAGATGAAGCCCACAAAGAGAGGTTTGAGCTACGCACAAATTACAACCGACTCGGTCGTGTTCTGGTTGGGTGGCATACAGATGCGGATTTCACCGGGCCTTATGGTCTGCCATTGGAACTCCAGTATGAGACATCAACACCGAACGATGTAACGTTTTCCGAGTTGGTCAAGAGACACAGTGGCGATATGTCCCCGCGTTCGATTCTGGATGAGCTTATACGGGTCGGTGCGGTACGAGAGACGGACAAGGGGTGGTTTCGCGTTTTGCGCCGCGACTACATACCTGAAGCGGAGGGTATACACAATTTCGAACGAGTCGGCGCTGTGATTCGGAACTTCGTCAATACGATTGATTTTAACATGACCAAACGGGCTCCGGGCAAAGGACGATTCGAGCGGTTGGTAGTGGCGGACGACGGAATGCGTATTCAGGACATTCCAAAGTTTGATGCTTACCTTCGAGAACGATGTCAATCGATGTTGGAGGAAGTTGATAACTGGATAACAAATCTGCCCAAGCCAAATGAAAGTAAAGGAG
>CAYXKM010000202.1:0-13772 GCA_964465665.1 uncultured Woeseiaceae bacterium | reverse complement strand
ATTCCCAAGGTCCACGAGATCCTTAAGGCCTGTAACACGAATGTCGGGCAGCTGCGCCGACAGCTGACCGAGTTCATAGACGAAGCGACGCCACTGGTTTCGCCCGACGAAGAGACTGAAGTTCAACCGACGCTGGGGTTTCAGCGCGTACTGCAACGGGCGGTCTTTCATGTGCAATCCAGCGGCAAGAAGGAAGTCACCGGCAGTAATGTACTGGTTGCCATTTTCAGCGAAAAACAATCGCAGGCGGTGTACTTCCTCAGTTTGCAGGACGTCACCAGGCTTGACGTGGTCAACTACATTTCTCACGGGATGCCGCAGTTGCCGGGCGATACCGGCACCGACAGACAGCAGGTTCCGGGCGAAGAAGAGGCCGAATCGGACACCAGCGCGCTCGAGAAATATGCCAGCAATCTGAATCAGCTGGCCATAGCCGGAAAGATCGATCCTTTGATCGGCCGTGACCTGGAAATCGAAAGAACCATTCAGATACTGTGCCGCCGGCGCAAGAACAACCCTCTTTATGTCGGCGATGCCGGGGTCGGCAAGACGGCATTGGCGGAAGGCCTGGCGCGTCTCATTACCGAGGAACGGGTGCCCGATGTCCTGCGGGACAGCACTATCTATGCGCTGGACATGGGTTCGCTTATCGCCGGTACCAAATACCGTGGTGATTTCGAAAAGCGCCTCAAATCGGTCATTGCGGAGGTTCGCAAAAAACCGGGCGCGATCCTATTCATCGACGAGATACATACCGTTATCGGCGCCGGCGCGGCGTCCGGCGGGGTCATGGATGCGTCCAACCTGATCAAACCGGTCCTGGCAAATGGCGAGATCCGCTGCATCGGTTCGACGACCTATGCGGAATATCGTGGAGTGTTCGAAAAGGATCATGCACTTGCGCGTCGCTTCCAGAAAATCGACATAGCTGAACCGAGCATTGAGGAAACAGTGGAGATATTGCGTGGGCTGAAGTCGCGGTTCGAGGAACATCACGGCATACGCTACGAACCGCAGGCTCTGATTGCCGCTGCAGAGCTGGCTGCCAAGCACATCAACGACCGTAAGCTTCCGGACAAGGCCATCGATGTGATCGATGAGGCGGGAGCGAATCTGCGCCTGAAGCCCGAGTCGGAACGCGAGGAGGTCGTTACAGTGACGATGGTCGAGAACATTGTCGCCAAGATGGCACGCATCCCTCCAAAAAGTGTTTCGTCCTCCGACAAGGATGTGTTGCGCAACCTCGAGCGCAACCTGAAGCTGACGATTTTCGGCCAGGACCCGGCTATCGCTGCCTTGAGTTCCGCCATCAAGATGTCGCGCTCCGGACTGACGGAAGAAGAGAAGCCGATAGGATCGTTCCTGTTTGCCGGTCCGACCGGCGTCGGCAAGACCGAGGTTACCCGGCAGCTTGCACTGATCCTCGGTGTCGAGCTGATTCGCTTCGACATGTCGGAATACATGGAAAGACATACGGTATCGAGATTGATCGGCGCGCCGCCGGGCTATGTCGGTTTCGATCAGGGTGGACTGTTGACCGAAGCGGTATTGAAGCATCCGCACGCCGTCGTTCTGCTCGACGAAATCGAAAAGGCGCATCCGGAAGTATTCAACCTGCTGTTGCAGGTCATGGATCACGGCACACTGACGGACAACAATGGCCGCGAAGCGGATTTTCGCAACGTCGTTCTGGTCATGACCACCAATGCTGGTGCGCAGGAGATGAGCCGCGCATCGATCGGCTTCACCCATCAGGACCACTACAGTGATGGCATGACGATTATCAAGAAATCGTTTTCACCGGAGTTTCGCAACAGGCTCGATGCCATCATCCAGTTTTCGCCGCTCGATCCACGATCGATTGCACGCGTTGTCGACAAGCTGGTTGTCGAACTGGAAGCAAAACTCGGTTCGAGCGATGTCACACTGGAACTGACCAACGAAGCGAGGGCGTGGATCGCCGAGCGCGGCTACGACCCGCAAATGGGCGCGCGTCCGATGGCGCGGATCATCCAGGAACAGATCAAGCGACCGCTTGCGGAGGAACTGCTGTTTGGCAGCCTGGCCGAAGGCGGTCATGTCTTCATCGGCGTCGGGGCCGATGGCAATCTCGAATTGAAAGCGGAAAAGTCGCTGAAAGAATTGCAGCATCTGCCGCAGGAATAGCAACCGGCGATCAGCGGCCGCGGTAGGTGATGCGTCCCTTTGTAAGGTCGTACGGTGTGAGTTCGACCGTCACCTTGTCACCCGTCAGTATACGAATGTAATTCTTGCGCATCTTCCCCGAGATGTGCGCAGTCACGACGTGACCGTTCTCGAGCTCGACACGAAATGTCGTGTTTGGCAGGGTTTCGGTCACTACGCCTTCCATCTGAAGGGCATCTTCTTTGGCCAATTTTCGGGGTTCTCTAGGTTGCCGGGGCCGGCGAATTGTGCAGAAACGAACGATGCAATGCAATGTCGCATTGCAATGCGTCATTGCAATGCGGCATTCAGGTTGCCGGGGAGGAACTCTGCGGCGGGGAGGCGCGTGGTCGGCCAGAACCTGGCCTGATCCGGAGCACGGTTTGCTTCGCAGAGCGTTCTCACGAACTCCGTACGTGGCAAAAGTTCCGCACCGAGCGTGATCAGGTGCGGTGACGCAATCTGGCAATCGAGCAGGGCGAACGACTGGCGTGCAATGACATGGCACAGCGCCATCATGGCGATCTTGGATGCATCGGACACGCGGCTGAACATGGACTCACCGAAAAACACTTTTCCGCATGCCAGTCCGTAAATGCCGCCTGCCAGGCTGTTCCCCTGCCATACCTCGACGGAATGCACCCAACCGCTGGCTTGCAGTCCCAGGTATGCACTCTTCATATCGTCGGTGATCCAGGTTCCGTTTTGCCCGGTGCGGCGCTGCGCACAGGCATCGATGACCTCGTGGAAAGCGCGATTGAAGGTCAGCTCGAAGCCGGCCGAGCGGGCACTACGGCGCAGGCGCGATGCGACGTGGAAACGATCGGGTCGCAGCACGCAACGGGGATCCGGCGACCACCAGAGAATAGGTTGACCCGATTCGAACCACGGAAATATGCCTGCCTGGTAGGCAGACAGGATTCTTGCGGGCGACAGGTCGCCACCCGCGGCGAGCAAACCGTTGGGTTCGACCAGGGCCTGCCCGACGGGCGGAAATGCATCGGGTGGATCGCTGTTTTGCAGCCAGTGTATACGCAATGCACTCACTCGCTGCCCGGTTCGATGTTCACTTCATCGTCCACGTTCTTTCGCCGATCGTCGCGATACGGGCTGTGATCTTCGACGACAGCGATGTAGCGATCGATATGACGCTGTTCATCGTCCAGATATCGCGCGATTGCCTCGGCAAACTCCTTGCGCCCGATCCAGTGCGCCGACCACGTCGTTACCGGTACAAATCCCCGGCTGATCTTGTGCTCGCCCTGCGTACCCGGTTCGAATACCAGTTTGCCGTGCCGGATACAGTAGTCGATTCCCTGGTAGTAACAGGTCTCGAAGTGCAGGGCATTGTAATCGGCATCGGCGCCCCAGTATCGGCCATAGAGCGCGGATTCGCTGACATAGAATACGGCTGCAGCAATCATCTTTCGATCGCGCTCGGCAATGACCAGGAGTAGCTGTTGCGGCATACGTCGCGACAGCTCGATAAAAAACTCGAGACTGAAATACGGCATCGATCCATGGCGCCGGAACGTGCTGCTGATGAGTGTGTAAACTGATGCCCAGGTTGCTGCGTCCGCCTCGTCGCCGTGCAGCCAGCGAAAGCAGATTCCCTGTTCGGCAACGTAGCGCCGGTCCTGTCGCGCCTTTCGGCGTTTCGCGGAGCTGAAGGTCGCTAGGAACTCGTCGAAACTTCGGTAGCCGCGATTGTGCCAATGGAACTGGCAGTCCTTGCGCAACATGAGGCCCGATGCGGCAAGGGACTCCGTTTCCTCAGGGTCGATGAATTGCAGGTGCAGCGACGAACAATTACCATCGGCTGCCAGTTGCAGCGCCGCATCGACAAGTTCGCGGGCAAGCCCGGTATTGCGATTGTCGGCCAACAGAATTTTTCGGCATGGAGCCGGAGTAAATGGTATGGCAGAGACCAGCTTCGGATAGTAGTCGATTCCCAGCCGGTGATAGGCCTGGGCCCAGGCCCAGTCGAAGACAAATTCACCCCAGGAATGCGATTTTTCATACAGGGGCATGGCCGCGCAGGCCCTGCCACGGCGGTCCCGGACGATGATGTGCCGCGGTTTCCATCCCGTGGCCGCTGAAACACAGCCACTCGATTCCGCGGTTGCGAGGAATTCATGTCGCAGAAACGGCCAGCTGTCGCCGGCCAGCGCATTCCATTCGTGCGCGGGAATGTCGTTGATGCTTGCCAGGATGGCAGACGGCATGAACCACTCAGGCCGGAATGCCGGCCGCCGGCATCTGCTGTTGCTGCTTGTCCTGCGAGTCGATGTATTTCTCCGCATCGAGTGCCGCCATGCAGCCGGACCCGGCCGACGTGATCGCCTGGCGATAAACCTGATCGGCGACATCCCCGGACGCAAATACGCCCTCCACGGACGTTGCCGTTGCATTCCCGCGCAAGCCGGATTTCACCGTGATGTAGCCGTTACGCATATCGAGCTGCCCTTCGAAGAGTGCGGTATTCGGACGGTGACCGATGGCAATGAAAACTCCCGAGACCGGAAGCTCACGCACGTCGGTGTTGTCCTTCGTGCTGCGAATCCGCAGCCCGTTGACGCCGCCGTCGTCGCCGAGAACTTCATCCACGGTAAAGTTCCACAGAATTTCCACCTTGCCGTCGCGAACCTTTTGAAACAGGTGGTCCTGCAAAATTTTCTCGGATCGCAGGGTGTCCCGGCGATGCACCAGGGTGACTTTAGACGCAATATTGCTGAGATACAGGGCTTCCTCTACCGCGGTATTGCCGCCTCCGATCACCGCGACCTCCTTGCCCCGGTAAAAGAAGCCGTCGCAGGTTGCACAAGCCGACACGCCCCGCCCTTTGTATGCCTCTTCCGAGGGCAATCCCAGGTACATGGCCGTTGCCCCCGTGGCAATGATCAGTGCGTCGCAGGTATAGGTGTGATAATCGCCCTCGAGCACGAACGGCCTGACCGACAGGTCGGCCCTGTGAATATGGTCGTTGATGACCTCGGTATTGAAGCGCTCGGCATGCTTCAGCATGCGCGACATGAGGGCCGGCCCCTGCAGCCCCTCGACATCGCCAGGCCAGTTGTCGACGTCCGTCGTGGTCATGAGCTGGCCGCCCTGTTCCATACCGCTGACCTGCACCGGCTTCAGGTTGGCCCTCGCTGCATACACCGCTGCCGCATATCCCGCCGGACCGGAGCCAAGTATCAGAACGCGGCAATGTTTGCTTGTGCTCATGTATAATTTGCCTTCGCTTTTCCTGGATACCATTTCACAGGCCAACCGCAATCCAATAAGTGCGTCCACTGCGCACCGAATCAAGGAGTGGATTGCTGATGACACATGAATCGGGTGTCGGGTGGTCAGTTTAGGGAAAAGCGATTTCGCGGGCAAAAGGGCGTCTTGTACCCGGTATAGAAGCTGAGCACCGGAATGTGCCTCGGGAGGGGTTCTCCTGAGAGCGTGTAACGCGTGCGAGCCTCTGATAAACTTGCATCAAAATCAGTATTTTAGACGAATGATTTAATATATCACCTAGACTATGGCCAGAACCCGATCCCATGCACACCCCGGCGCAGCTCTGTCGTCACAGCTGGTTCGAACCCTGCGTGAAGGAGCCCTGTGGGTGTTTGGCGCCCTGGCGCTCATATTGTGGTATGCGCTGTTCACCTACGACGTCGCGGACTCCGGATTCAGCCAGGCCAGCAGCAGCGGCACGGTGCAGAACGGCGTCGGCCGCATCGGCGCGCTGATCGCCGATCTGCTGTTCAATCTTTTCGGTCGGCCTGCCTACCTTTTTGTGCTGCTGGTTTTCTACCTCGGCTGGATGATCTATCGCGAACATCGCACCCAGGAAATCCTGACCCGGGCCGATTTCGCCTGGCGCTTTGGTGGCTTCATCGCCACGCTCGTCACAAGCTGCGCCCTCGCTACGTTGCATTTTTCACCGGTCGGATTTCGCGAGACGGCCGGCGGGATCATCGGCCAGGTCGCAGGCCTCGGCATGGCGTCGGTAATGAAGCTGCTGGGAGCCAGCATGCTGCTGTTCTTTCTCTGGCTCGCATCGGTGTCGGTTTTCCTCGGCGTATCCTGGTTTGCGGTCATGGATCGCGTCGGCCGCATTACGCTGAATGGCTGGGATACCGTACGCGCCAAGATCGGGGAGCTACGCGACCGGGCGGAAGGCAAAAGACAACAGGCGGCCCGCCAGGATGTGTTCAAGGCCGAAGCGAAGCGGACCGCCGGGCGCGTGCCGCCGCGCATCGAGCCGGTAGTCGCGCCGCCGGAACCGAGCCGGCGGGCGGAGAAGGAGCGGCAGGTGCCGTTGTTCGATCCGCCGTCAGCCGGTGAGCTGCCGCCCTTGTCGTTGCTCGACAGCCCGCCGCCGCAGAAAAAGGGCTATTCGGAGGAATCGCTGGAAGCGATGTCACGACTGGTCGAGTTGAAGTTGAAGGATTTCAACATTGACGTCGAGGTCGTGTCGGTTTCGCCCGGCCCGATCATTACCCGATTCGAACTGGACCCTGCACCGGGGGTCAAGGTCAGCCAGATTTCCAACCTGGCCAAGGACCTGGCACGGTCGCTCTCAGTGGTCAGCGTACGGGTCGTGGAAGTGATTCCGGGCAAATCGTACGTGGGCCTCGAAATCCCCAACGAAAACCGGGAGCTGGTAACGCTCGGTGAAATTTTAAAGAGCCGTCAGTACGACGAAATGGCATCGCCGCTGACGTTGGCACTCGGCAAGGATATCGGCGGCAATTCAGTGGTAGCCGACCTTGCGCGCATGCCGCACCTGCTGATAGCCGGAACGACCGGGTCCGGCAAATCGGTCGCCATCAATGCCATGGTGCTGAGTCTGATTTACAAGGCAAAACCGGAGCATGTCCGACTGATCATGGTTGATCCGAAGATGCTGGAGCTGTCGGTGTACGAGGGCATACCGCACCTTCTTGCGCCGGTGGTCACGGACATGAAGGAAGCAGCCAACGCGCTGCGCTGGTGCGTAGCCGAGATGGACCGGCGTTATCGATTGATGGCATCGCTCGGCGTCAGGAACATCGGTGGTTACAACCGCAAGGTCAAGGAGGCGATCGAAGCGGGCAGCCCGCTGCCGGACCCGACTTTCATGCCTCCCGAGCTTTTTGACGAGGACAAGCCGATTACGCGGCCGACTCTGACCGAGCTGCCGTTTATCGTCGTGATTATCGATGAGCTGGCAGACATGATGATGGTCGTCGGCAAGAAAATCGAAGAGTTGATCGCACGATTGGCGCAAAAAGCGCGCGCCTCCGGCATACACATGCTGCTGGCGACGCAACGTCCGTCAGTCGATGTCATCACTGGCCTGATCAAGGCGAACATTCCGACCCGCATCGCGTTCCAGGTATCGGCCAAGGTTGACTCCCGCACAATACTCGACCAGATGGGGGCAGAGAATCTGCTAGGCCATGGCGACATGCTGTACCTGCCACCCGGAACCTCTCTGCCGACCCGGGTTCACGGTGCGTTCGTTGCCGACCACGAAGTGCACGCTGTGGTCCGGCATCTGAAGAAAAGCGGTACACCCCGATATATCGATGAAATTCTCGAAGCCCCGACAGGTCCAACACCCGGGCTGGCCGGTATCGACAGCGCGCCGCTCGAGGAGATCGACGCGGAGCAGGATCCGCTTTACGACCAGGCTGTTCAGGTCGTTATCGAGACCCGCAAGGCTTCGATTTCCGGCGTGCAACGGCGTTTGAAAATCGGTTACAACCGCGCGGCCCGAATGGTCGAGTCGATGGAGCAGGCCGGCCTCGTTGGCCCGCTGCAGTCGAACGGCTCGCGCGATATCCTCGTACCGACGGGCAAGGACTGAAGGGCCCGCGATGCCAGACAACAACCAAGGAACCGTGTTGAAGAAACTCCGCCTGCGTAAGACCTTGCTTACAGTTGCCGCGCTTTGCCTCGGCCAGGGCGCAATTGCCACCGACAACATCGAAAGCGAAGGCAGGATTCTGCTTGAGCGTTTCCTGAACGACGTCAGCACACTGTCGGCGCGATTCGAGCAATCGCTTGTCGATGAAAATGACGTTGTTGTCGAGGAGTCCGCCGGCACTGTCGAGATTGCCCGGCCCGGCCGGTTTCGCTGGGCCAATTCCGAACCTTATGAGCAGTTGCTGATAGCCGATGGCCTCAATGTCTGGAATTACGACGCCGACCTCATGCAGGTTACGGTGCGGCCGCAGAAGGAATTGTTGCAGAACACGCCGGCGTTGCTGCTCGGTGGGTCCAGCGATGCTCTTGCCGATTTTGAATACATCGGCAGTTATTCCGATCGCGGCACGGTGTGGGTTCGCTTGCGCCCGAAGGACTCGCAAAGCGGATTCGAAAAGGTCGAGCTCGGCTTCGGCGACGGCCAGCTCAGCCGCATGATTTTTTCCGACAATCTGCAGCAGACGACCTTGGTTGCACTGTTCGGCGTCGTGCAGAACGGTGAAATTGCTGCCGATCGTTTCGAATTCGTGCCGCCGCCGGGGGTCGATCTCGTCGGCGTACCTGTGGTTTCCGAAGCCGCAGACTGAGCAATGCTGGAACTGCGTTTCGCCCGCGCGTGGCGTTTGCTGAGTGTCGTGACCCTGGTAATGGTGCTGACGCTCACGCTATTGCCCAGCGACTGGCTATGGCCGGACGATTCTGCCATTCGTTTTCACCTGCACGACAAGTGGCTGCACGGCTTGACTTTCTTTGGCCTGACCCTGTGGTTCTGTGGTCAGTTCCGACCATCGTCCTATTGGCGCATCGCTGTCGGCCTGCTGGCTTTCGGCGTGCTCATCGAGCTCGCGCAGCGCGCGATTTCCTACCGTTCTGCCGAGTTGCTGGATCTCGGGGCAGATCTGGTCGGGATCGTGGCAGGGCTATTGCTGGCATTGGCCGGGGCCGGCGGGTGGACACCGCGATTCGAAGACTGGTTGCAGAGCAAACTTGGCTGACCTTTTCGCACAGGAAGTAACCGACGCCGGTGTGCCGGATGAAGCAAGGCCATTGGCCGATCGCCTGCGCCCGACGTCTCTCGAGGGGTTCGTCGGCCAGGAGCACGTGCTGGGCCCCGGCAAGCCATTGCGGCTGGCGATAGAGCAGGGCAAAGCACATTCGATGGTGTTCTGGGGACCGCCCGGGACCGGCAAGACAACGCTGGCAAGAATGGTCGCGCGCGCCTCAGGTGCGCATTTCATCGCCCTGTCTGCGGTGATGGCAGGAGTCAAAGACGTCCGTGCGGCCGTAGAGGACGCAAAGCAGTTGCGCCGGCAGAGTGGCAAACGAACGATATTGTTTCTGGACGAGGTACATCGCTTCAACAAATCGCAGCAGGATGCTTTCCTGCCCTTTGTCGAGGACGGTACGCTGACATTCATTGGCGCGACCACGGAAAATCCGTCTTTTGAGCTGAACAACGCATTGCTCTCGCGCGCCCGCGTATACGTTCTAAAGCCGCTGGATGAACAGTCCCTGCGTAAAATCCTGCAGCGGGCTCTCGACAACCGCAGTACGGGCCCTGGCACCGCAGGCACGACGATAGACGACGCGGCCCTCGACATGCTGGTACTCGCTGCAGACGGGGATGCGAGACGCGCACTGAATTTGCTCGAGCTCGCAGCCGATCTGGCCAACGGGGAATTGATCGGCAGCCGTATCGCCGAGGATGTTGTGCACGGCGGCCGACGGCGATTCGACAAAAAGGGTGAGTACTTCTACGACCAGATCTCTGCCTTGCACAAGTCTGTTCGGGGCTCCGATCCGGACGCCACGCTGTACTGGCTCATGCGCATGCTCGATGGCGGCTGCGATCCATTGTACGTGGCAAGGCGCATGATTCGCATGGCCACGGAAGACATCGGCAATGCCGACCCGCGTGCTTTGCGCATCTGCCTCGATGCGTGGGAGACCCTGGAACGTCTCGGCAGTCCCGAAGGTGAGCTCGCGCTCGCACAGGCAGCGGTTTTTCTGGCCTGTGCGGCGAAAAGCAATGCCGTCTACGTCGCCGCCGGTGCGGCTAAAGCGGATGTTGCCGAGTTCGGCTCGCTGGATGTTCCGCTGCACCTGCGCAATGCGCCAACCAGACTGATGAAAGACCTCGGCCATGGCGAGGGTTATCGTTATGCACACGACGAGGACGATGCTTTTGCGGCCGGCGAACGGTATTTTCCCGACGACATGCCGGACCGCAGGTATTATCATCCTGTGCCGCGCGGACTGGAGCTGAAGATCGGCGAAAAACTGCAGGAACTCGCGCAGAAGAATCGCGAGCGGAAAAATGTTGCGGACTCCTCCGGCCGGGATGACAACAAGAAATGATTGACCCCAAATTGCTCAGACAATCTGCAAACGAGGTTGCAGCCAACCTTACACGTCGCGGTTTCCACTTTGATGTCGCGCAATGGCAGTCTTGCGAGGAAGTGCGCAAGGCAGCGCAAACAGAAACCGAGGCACTTCGTGCCGAACGCAATGCCAGCGCGAAACGCATTGGCGCCGCCAAGGCCAGGGGTGAGGATGTCGATGCGTTGCTCGCGTCGGTGAAGGATCTGGGCGACCGGCTGCAGGCAGCCGAAGAACGCATGCATCGCGCGCACGGCGAGTTGCAGGCAATCGAACTCGGACTGCCCAATCTCCTGCAGGAGGATGTGCCGGATGGCGCCGACGCATCGGCAAACACGGAAGTGTTCCGGTGGGGCACACCACGAAAGTTCGACTTTGCACCACTCGATCACGTCGACCTTGGCACAGCCTCGGGTTTGCTGGACTTCGAGGCCGCGAGCCGTATTTCCGGCACACGATTCACTGTACTTCACGGACCACTGGCACGCCTGCAGCGGGCCCTTATCCAGTTCATGCTGGATGTGCACACCGGGGAATACGAATACCGTGAAACCTATGTACCGTACCTCGTGCAATCACAGGCATTGATCGGCACCGGGCAACTGCCGAAATTCGGTGCAGACCTGTTCAAGACCAGCGATGAAACGCCGTATTACCTGATACCAACAGCCGAAGTGCCGGTGACCAACCTGTTTCGGGACACGATCGTGGAGGCTGATGTACTGCCGTTGAAGTACGTTGCACATACGCCGTGTTTTCGTTCCGAGGCAGGCTCCTATGGCAAGGATACGCGGGGCATGATCCGCCAGCACCAGTTCGAAAAAGTGGAACTTGTGCAACTGGTGCCAGCCGGTGAATCCGCGGCCGCGCTCGAGGCCCTCACCGGGCATGCGGAAGCGATCCTGCAACGACTGAAACTGCCCTATCGAAAGGTAATTCTGTGTGCTGGTGATACCGGCTTTGCCTCGAGCAAGACCTATGACCTTGAGGTCTGGCTTCCGGGGCAGGGCGCTTACCGCGAAATTTCTTCGTGTAGCAATTTCAGGGATTTCCAGGCTCGACGCATGAGTGCTCGCTGGCGCAATCCGGACAGCGGCAAGCCGGAATTGCTGCATACGCTGAACGGTTCCGGGGTCGCGGCCGGCAGGGCGCTGGTTGCCATCATGGAGAATGGCCAGCAGGCGGATGGTACGATTTCGATTCCCGACGTGCTGCAACCGTATATGAAAGGCCTGCGGGCGATACCGAACAAGAACTGAATGGGCCGGACGCCGCCCCGAGCGGAGCGGCGCCCGGATTCGACTACTTCTTCGCGTATTTCTTGATGGCGCGTGGGCCGACTTCGGCACCGTAGACATTCCCCGCCGCGTCAACGGCGACACCCTCGGCGGCGCTGGTGCCCGAATTGTCCTGGTCGGGTTCCGGATCGGGGATGAATGCGGTCACGAACCCGTCCTTCACGCTGCCGATGCGTATGCCGCGTTTCCAGCCCGTATTGCGCGAAGCATTCGACTCGGAATCCGCTGAATAAAGGATGTCATTCTTGTCGATGAACAGTCCGCTCGGCCTGCCGAACTGCGTCCAGGTTGCCAGGTGCTCGCCATCCTGGTTGAAAATCTGGATGCGGCTGTTGCCGCGATCGGCGACGAACAGGCGTCCCTGTGAATCCATGGCGAGAGCGTGCGGATCGCGAAACTCCCCGGTATCGCCGCCGTAACTGCCCCATTCCCTGATGTACTTGCCGTGCTTGTCAAACTTGACGATGCGGTTGTTGCGGATGTCGTCACTGCCCTCATGACCGTCCGCAACGAAAATGTCGCCGTTTGCGGCCACCACCAAGGCCGACGGCCTGGTGAATGTGTCAGGTCCGGACCCGGCAACGCCTTTTTTGCCGAGGGTCATGAGCAGTTCGCCCTGCGGGCTGAATTTCATGACGGTATGCCCGACGCCCTCCGGTACCGGGGCATAGCCGACCGCGTCGGCAATCCAGACATTGTCCTCGGCATCGACAAAGATGCCATGCGGCCAGGTAATCATTCCGGCGCCGAAACTCCTTACGACGTTGCCATCGGCATCGAACAGCAGTACCGGATCGAGATCGCTGCCGACACAGAGATTGGCGCCGCAACGTTCCGCAACCCAGATGTGCACGCCGTCTTTGGCGGGAAACACGGCGCTGGTTGCACCCCAGGTCCGTCCTGCCGGCAGTTTCGCCCAGCCTTCGATCGTCGTGTACGGGTCAGGCGCATGGTTTTGCGCGCAAGCCGCTGATGTACCGAGGCCAAGAACTCCGGCGATCAGGAACACGGCGTAGCGAGTGGTGATTGCTGTCATTGATTTCCCCCTGGAGAACTGGTTGTTGCTCTTGTGCTAGTTCGATGTGATCTGCTTTCCGACCGTGTTTGTCAGAACGCCGACGTTTTCGATTTCGATTTCGATGCGATCGCCCGGCACCATTTCACTGGTCTGCCCGGGTGTCCCGGTAAAAATCACATCGCCGGGATAGAGTGTCGCATACTGGCTGATGAAACTGACGATGGCGTGCACATCGTGAATATGATCGCGAGTGCGTTGCTCCTGGACCACTTTGCCGTTCAGCCGCGTCTGCAGCAGCAGATCCCGGTAATTCACGCCGGTTACAATCTCCGGCCCGATCGGCCCGAAAGTATCCGAAGCCTTGGCGCGAAACCACTGCAGGTCGTTGGCCTGCCAGTCCCTGCCGCTGACATCGTTGCCCGCGGTTACGCCGAATATGTAGTCACCGGCCGCGTCAGCTGTAACCCGACTTGCAGTCTTGCCGATCACAACCACCAGTTCGCCTTCGAAGTGCACGTTGGTGGCGCCGGCCGGATAGATGATCTCGGCGCCGGGCGCGGCGATGCTGGTTGGCAGTTTGAGGAAAATCGGCGGAAATGCCGGCAGCGTCTGGCCTGCGAGATGGCTGTCGAAATTGAAGCCGACAGCAAACACTTTCGACGGCTCGGCAGGCGCCAGCAGCTGCACATCAGCGGCTTTGACCGTCAACCCGGTCCTCGTACCATTGGCCCAGGGAGCGCCGTCCAGTTGATGAATGACCTCACCGACGCGCTCGCCGTAACTTGCGTTGGTACCTTCCGTAAATCGAACATAGCGCAACACATCATCCGCGGCTGCGTGGACCGACAATCCTGCGAGCACCGCTCCCGCTAACATTCGCGTCAGCATGCATTACCCCCTGAACGGATCCGTTTCATCGTTTCGGG
>CAYXKM010000201.1:0-22159 GCA_964465665.1 uncultured Woeseiaceae bacterium | reverse complement strand
ACCGGCCTGCCTCCCACGCCGGAGAACATCGCGGCCAATCCGGTTGCAGCCGCACAGGCCCAGGCGCTCAGCATGACTGCCTGTTCGGCCACCAGCCCGCCGCCGGCCTGCAATCCGCTGCTCGCCCTGCAGCCGCTGCAGTTCCTGCCACCGTTCCTCGGGTTCCCGAACTCGGTCGAGCCCGGCAGTTCGAGCGACAGCGACACGACCTGGACCGTACGCCTTGCGTATGACTGGACTGACAACATCAACATTTACTTGAGCGCCGGCACCGGGTTCAAGGCAACGTCATGGAACCTGTCACGCGATTCGAGGCCCTTCGCCGCCGATTTGCCTGCAATCACGTCTGCCGGCCTCGGCCTGAACAACCTGGTCGCAGGTACGCGCTACGCTGGACCTGAAGAGTCCACCCTGTACGAGATCGGGTTGAAGGCCAGCTTCGAAAACGGCGCGGTCAATATTGCCCTGTTCGACCAGGAAATCGACGGCTTCCAGTCGAATATATTCACCGGTACTGGATTCTCGCTGGCGAATGCCGGCAAGCAGTCGACCACCGGTGCCGAACTGGAGTTGACCTGGCTCCCGGTCGATGCGTTCCAGTTCACGTTTGCCGGAACCTGGCTGGATGCGGAATACGATTCCTTCCCGGGTGCGAGCGGAGTCGGTGGCCCGACCGACCTCAGCGGAACCTCGGTACCCGGCGTGCATCCCTTCAGCATGAATACCTCGGGCACTTACAATTTCGACCTGGGTGCAAGCATGACCGGCTTCGTTCGCGCCGAGTATATTTACGACAAGAAGGTTCGGATCATCGAAAACGTTCCGGAAGATGTTGCTTCGCGTGAAGTCAACACGGTCAACGCAAGCTTGGGATTGCAGTGGGACAACGGCTTCGAGGCCATGCTCTGGGCCCGCAATCTCGACGGTGACGATTACCTGTTGCAGGCGTTTCCATCGGTGGCGCAGGCTGGCAGTTACAGCGGCTACCCGAACGAACCGAAAACCTACGGCGTTACTTTCCGCGTGGTTTTCGACTGATCGCGGAAGGCGCTGCAGGAAACAGCAGTGTCAAAGATTGGCAGGCTATCGCCTGCCAATCTTTTTTTTGGACCCTGCCAACGGACTTTGCGATCCGGGGGAACGCTGACGCCGCGGGCGTTGGTCAGGACGGCCGACCGGGTCCTGCAAGGTACCAGATGATGACACCGACGACAGGCAGCACCAGCACCAGCACGATCCACAGCGCTTTCTTGACGGTATCCGCGGAGCTTTGGGCAATCTGCAGTATGGCGTAAATATCCGCTATCAGGACCAGGA
Organism: uncultured Woeseiaceae bacterium; assembly: GCA_964465665.1. GTDB lineage: Bacteria > Pseudomonadota > Gammaproteobacteria > Steroidobacterales > Woeseiaceae > JAKEGN01. The sequence goes on along the minus strand of CAYXKM010000201.1, from coordinate 20,842 downwards.
TCCCGAGAATTCCAGTCACTTCCATCTCCCTACTCCTCTGCGTCTTTGAGTCCGACAATGCGGCAGCGTGATTCGACGCACTCAGCATCACTACCGATCGTGCAGCCCTGCATGATTCCGCCGTACTATACTTTGTGAGCCCGTCCGCTCGCCACACTCGGGGCATTCCCGATGTCGAATGCGTGCGCCGGGACATGCAACGGGAATTCAATAATGGACCAGGTATACGACAACATCCTGCAGACTATCGGCCGTACCCCGGTGGTGCGGCTGAACAGGCTGGCACCACAGGGAATCGACCTGTTCGTCAAGGTCGAGGCGTTCAATCCGATGGGCTCCGTCAAAGACAGGCTTGCTCTCGGTGTCATCGAGGACGCGGAACGTCGCGGCGAGTTGCAGCCGGGACAAACCGTCATCGAAGCAACGAGCGGCAACACCGGTATCGGGCTCGCGATGGTTTGCGCACAAAAGGGTTACCCGCTGGTGGTCACGATGTCGGAATCGTTCAGCGTCGAACGGCGACGAATGATGCGATTCCTGGGCGCAAGAGTGGTATTGACGCCAGCCAGCCTGAAAGGAAGCGGCATGCTGGCCAAAGCCACGGAACTCGCGGAAAAACATGGCTGGTTTCTGTGCCGACAGTTCGAAAATGAAGCCAATGCGAACGCCCACAGCCGCACGACCGCGCCGGAAATCCTGGCAGCGTTCGCCGGCAGACGCCTCGACTACTGGGTTACCGGTTTCGGCACGGGCGGCACGCTCAAGGGTGTCGCCCGGGTGCTGGCGCGCGAGCGGCCGGATATCCGGATCGTCGTCTGCGAGCCGGATAATTCGCCGGTGCTCGGCAGCAGGATTCCGCAGCGTCGGAACAATGACGGCACTCCGGCGGAAAGCCATCCGATGTTTCGCCCGCACCTGATGCAGGGCTGGAGCCCGGATTTCATCCCGCGGCTCACGGAGGATGCGATCGGCATGGATCTCGTCGACCGGATCGTGCCGATCGACGGCGCAGAAGCACTGCGGTTGTCGCGGGAGCTGGCGCAAAAGGAGGGAATTTTCGCCGGCATTTCCGGCGGGGCTACGCTCGCCGGCGCGCTCACGATTGCCAGGGAATCGGCGCCCGGAACCGCCATCCTTTGCATGTTGCCCGATACCGGGGAGCGCTACCTCAGCACGCCGCTGTTCGAAGGCATTTCCTCCGACATGACCGCCGAGGAACACGAGATTTCCCGCTCGACCCCCGGCTATCGTTTCGATGTGGCGGAGCCGGCTGTCGTTGCGAACAGCGAAACCGTCGCGCCTGCCCCGGCCGAGGCATTGAAGTTCGTGGCGGCGAGCATAAACGACCAGGATCAGCCGGTTACGCTTTTCGCGCTCGAGTGGTGCGAATTCTGCTGGTCCGTGCGCAAAATGTTCGCCCGCTACGGCATACCGTACCGGGCGATCGACCTGGATTCGGTTGCCTACCAGGAGAATGACCGGGGCGGCAGAATTCGGGCGGCGCTCCGGGAGACAACCGGGAAAGCGACCATTCCGCAGGTCTTTGTCGGCGGCGAGCACATCGGCGGCGCCACGGATGTCTTCGATGCGTGGAAATCCGGACATTTGAAGAAAATTCTTGAAAAGCACGACGTGCCTTTCGATAGGTCGGTCAACGACGATCCGTACTCGTTCCTGCCAGGTTGGTTGCAAAAACGCTGAGCTGGTGCATCGTCGTCAGAGTGAGCCCTCTTCGACGAAATAGATGCCGATGGTTTCGGCAACGCACGCGGGCTTGCGCATGCCGTCAACCTCGATAGTTACCTCGGACGTCAGGTGCAAGGCACCGCCGCGCTTTCTTGCTTGCAACACGACGGCACGCGCTCGAACTCTCGCCCCGACCGGCACGGGCGAATAGAAACGTATCTTGTTGCACCCGAAATTGATCGCGCGAACCAGGTTATCGACCTGCACGAAATCGCCGGTCAGCGCCGGAACCAGTGCCAGCGTCAGGTACCCGTGCGCGATGGTTTTGCCTTCAGGCAGCTCCAGCGCAGCACGTTCCTCGTCCACGTGGATCCACTGATAGTCGCCTGTGGCGTCCGCAAACTGATTGATCTTCCGCTGATCGACAGTGATCCACTCGGAAATGCCGACTTCCTTTCCCTCGAGCGCCCTGGCGTCCTCGATCGACCTGATTCGATGCAATTTAAGTTTCCCTGCAAATTTTTTGCCTGAAGACATTCGTCGTGATGTTGGTTGCCGGCATAACGGCCGGCACTGCACAACAAACCACAAATGCCGGGAACAGGGCAAGCTCCGTTTAAGCGATTGCTGCGGCAGGCTTCGCCTCGGGCAGTGGCATGCAGCGATTTCGGGCATTCCGAATCGCTTGTATTGCTGCGCTCTCTGCGGGAAAAACTTGTAACCGGACCGGCTGCTGCTTCGCTTGCGTAACCGCCATCGACGCCTATACTGCTTCCGGGCCGAAACACCACCGCAACCCGGTGGCATCCGCGGGCAATGTCATGGAGGTTTTTCGAGGCGTGGCGGATTCCGCAGCAACGAGCAGCGCCGATACTCCTGAAACCGGCCTTTTCGGCATCGTCCTCGCCGCGGGGGCCTCGCGGCGTTTCGGTTCCGCGAAGCAACTGAGCGAATTTCGCGGTCAGCCACTGGTCGCACGCGCAATGCGTCTTGCCGAAGCCGTATCCGGTCCGAAAACGTTGCTGGTCGCCGGCAATCAATGGTCGCGAGTCGCCAGCGCCTGCGCACCGCTTGCCGGTTACCTGGTCGTCAATCCCGAATTCGACCAGGGACTTGGCAATTCGATTGCTGCCGGCGTCGCTGCTGTCGAGGATGTAGCCAGCGCTGTCCTGCTGTTGCTGGCCGATCAGCCGCTGATCGAGACGAGCCACCTCCGCGCTATGATTGACGCATGGTCAGCCGACCCGCACTGCATAGTTGCCAGCGAATTCGACGGCATTGAAGGGCCCCCGGTCATATTTCCGGCGGACGTATTCCCGCAATTGCTCGCACTCGATGGCGATTCAGGTGCGCGCAGCGTACTCAAGGCAAATCCGTCACGAGTCCGGCGCCTGCACTGCGCCGCTGCCGCCATCGATATCGACGTTCCCGCCGACCTCGAGGCAGCCGCTCGTCAGTCGGCAACCCGCCCTTTGCGCTGAATCGGAGCCACAGCCATTTCCTGCTGTAGACGGTGGTGCTTGTGACCGTGACGGTCACCATGTTCTGCGCAACGCTCGCAATTGACCCAGCCGGAATCGCCGCTCGCGTAGTGTTCCTTCTTCCAGATGGGCAGACGAACCTTGACTTCGTCGATGATGTATCGGCACGCATGGAAAGCTTCGTCCCGGTGCGCCGAACTGACTCCGACCCAGACGGCACAATCACCGATTTCCAGCAACCCGCTGCGATGAACGCAGCTTGCATGCAGTATTGCCCAACGCGTACGGGCTTCCGCAAGGATTTTTTCGCCTTCGATCACGCACAAAGGTGCATACACCTCGTATTCCAGCCTGGCAACCTGCAATCCATCGTTGTGATTGCGAATCCAGCCCTCAAAAGTTGCGAATGCGCCTGCCGCAGGATCGAGCAACCGGTCGCGCAGCACATCCGGCACGATTCGTTCTTCCGTGATCTGCATCATCTCAACCCCCCGCGACCGGCGGGAAAAAGAGCACGACATCACCGCTCCTGACAGGCGCGTCCCAGTCGACCATCTGATCATTGATCGCGACCTTGCAATGGCCCGCAGGCTCCGCCGACCCGTGCCTGTGTTTCAGCTGGGCAAACAGGGTTGCCGCGGTGTCCGCATCGCTCTCGAGAGTCTCGCCGCTGATTCCGGCATGTTCACGAAACAGCGCGAAGTATCGAACCGTAATCAGCTTCTTCACGACACAGGCCCGGCAGCATGCTGTGACAGCTCACCCGGAGTATTGATATTGTCGAGCGCCCTTGGATTCCTCGCATCGAGCAATCGTGTGTCCGAGCGCATCATGATTTTTCTCGGGCAGTGAACGCCGGCTGAGACGAACTCATCGAGTATGGCCCGCGACGAAGCGCTGTAAACGGCGCACAGGGGTTCGGGGAGCCCGTCGAAACTGCTTCGGTAGGCTGTGAACGGTTGCGTCGCCGAACGCTCCGCCAGCAAGTAGCGTATGGTCTCGCCGTCGAGATTCGGCAAGTCGCATGCCACGACCAGCCATGTAGCCTCTGGCTCCGCGTCCATGGCGGACAGGATGCCCGCAAGGGGCCCGAGGTCGGCATAACGATCCACAATCCGGGGAAACCGGGCGCGCTCCGGTTCATTCGCCTGGTCGGCGCGAGCGGAAACGAAAACCCCTGCCACGTGCTGCTCAAGGAGGCGCACTGCCCTATCGAGCTGGCTCTCGCCGTTCAGGCGCAACAGTGCCTTGTCCCGGCCCATGCGCCGGCTTTGCCCTCCTGCCAATACCAGGCCGAGTACGTGGTCAGTCGTCATCGCGGACATAGTCCTGTTTGCCACCGGATTTCGACATCAGCCGCGTTTCCGCAATCGTAATGTCGTGGGACAGTGCCTTGCACATGTCGTAAATCGTCAGCGCGGCAACGCTTGCGCCCGTGAGCGCCTCCATTTCAACCCCGGTCTTGTGCGTCACCTTGCAATAACAATCGATGATCGCGCGACGACCGGCATCCATACTGATGCGGATGTCGCAGTTGTCCAGACCCAGCGGATGGCAGAACGGAATCAGCTCGTGAGTTTTCTTCGATGCCATCACGCCGGCAATGATGGCCGTGGCAAACACCGGACCTTTCGCAGTGCGTATATCGCCGTCGGCAAAACGGCGCGCGACCTCGGGCGGGAACTCGACGATGGATCTGGCATGCGCTACTCGGGCGGTGACTTTTTTCTCGCTGATATCGACCATCACCGGCCGGTTCTCCGCATCGATATGACTCAGTTTATTCATGCCGGAGTACCTCGCCTTCATCCGCCGATGCGGTACATCTCGACTTTGTTCACAAGGGGAATAACCTGCTCGCTCGGCCGCCGCAGTTCGCTGTAGCGGTCTTCGCGCGCCTGCCACACTCCGCGCAGGATGGCTGTGAGTTCCGCGTCGTCCGCGCCATTGCGCAGCGGGTCGCGAAGGCTGGTACCGGTGGTCGCGAACAGGCAGGTGTAAAGCACTCCGTCTGCGGACAGCCGGGCGCGGCTGCAGGCACCGCAAAACGGTTCCGTCACCGATGATATGAAACCGATCTCTCCCTCACCATCCAGGTACTGATAGCGGCGCGCGACCTCACCCGCGTACTGGCGGCCAACGGCGCGCAATGGCCATTTGGCATGAATCGACTTCTGCAGTTCGCGTGACGGCACTACCTGCTCCGCTCGCCAGCCGTTGCGATTGCCGACGTCCATGTATTCGATCAGGCGCACGATATGGCCCGTGCTGCGAAAATGCTGCAGCAGATCCAGCACCGTATGGTCGTTGACGCCTCGCTGAATGACGGCATTGATCTTGATTGGCCCGAGTCCAGCAACATCCGCTGCGGCAATTCCGGCCAGAACCGTGTCGACATCGCCCCGGCTCCCGCTCATGCGCCGGAAGATATCGGGATCGAGGCTGTCCATGCTGATCGTGATTCGTTGCAGTCCCGCTTGCGCGAGCGCGAGCGCGACAGGCGCGAGCAACATGCCGTTGGTGGTCAGCGCCAGGTCGTCCACACCATCGATCGCGGCCAGCCGCGCCACGAGATCCGGCAAGCGCTTGTCGAGCAGCGGCTCACCGCCCGTAAGCCGAAGTTTGGTGACACCCAGTGAAACCGCGATACGTGCAATACGCGCGATTTCGTCGTGCGTCAGTCGCTCGCGCTTTTTCAGGAACTGGTAATCGGCATGAAACTCGGCTTCCGGCATGCAATACGGGCAACGAAAGTTGCATTGGTCGAGGACGGAAATACGCAAGTCCTGCATGGCCCGCCCGCGGGTGTCCAGGGTGGCGGGCTGGGATAGCTCAGTCAGATTCATCGGGTCATTTTGCCCGATTAAGCCGGCCGTAGTAAGCGCAATGCCCGCTGCCGCGCAATTCTTGTGCAGTGCAGCATCGATCGCTATACTGGCCATTCCGCGTCCGGGCCACCGGGTGCGAATCCAGGCAAGAATCCGTGCACGATTCGTCCATCCGGCGCAGATGACCGCGCCGGCAAGTGCCTTACGGACGAATGGCTCGTGTCACGATGCGTCACAACGAGGAACTGAGCATGAATGTCAAACTCTCCGCCGATGAACTGCTATTCCGTGACCAGGTCCGACAGTTCTTCGCCGAGAAGTATCCCGCTGACATCCGTTACAAGACGGACAACGGAATCGAGCTCGAACGCGACGACTTCGTGCGCTGGCAGCAGATTCTCCACTCTCAGGGTTGGGCCGCCATCAACTGGCCGGTCGAATACGGCGGCACCGGCTGGAGCGCCGTGCAGAAATATATCTTCGCCAATGAAATTGCCGAGGCGAACGCGCCGGACATGGTGCCTTTCGGCGTCAAGATGGTGGCTCCGATCATCTACACGTTCGGCAATGACGCGCAGAAACGGCGATTCCTGCCGGACATATTGCAAAGCAACGTATGGTGGTGCCAGGGATATTCGGAACCGGGCGCCGGGTCGGACCTGGCATCACTCAAAACCCGAGCAGAGCGGAGTGGCGATCATTACGTCGTCAACGGTACCAAGACCTGGACGACCCTCGGTCATATGGCAGACTGGATATTCTGTCTCGTCCGGACGTCGTCGGACGTGGCGCGCCGCCAGGAGGGCATCAGCTTTCTGCTGATCGACATGAGTACGCCCGGCGTATCGGTGAAACCCATCATCACGATAGAAGGCGAGAGGGAGGTCAACGAGGTCCATTTCGAAAACGTTCGTGTGCCGCGCGAGAACCTGGTCGGCGAAGAAGGCAAAGGCTGGACCTATGGCAAAGTGCTGTTGCAGCACGAGCGAACCAACCTCGCAGGGACCGCACGGTCGAACTTTCGCATGCGCCGACTCAAGGCGAGGACCCGACAAGCCGTGCACGGTGGCGAGCCGTTGATGAACGACCGGAATTTTGCGCGCAAGTTGGCAGCAACCGAGATCGAACTCAAGGCTCTCGAATACACGGACCTGCGAACGCTTGCGGCGGTTGCTACAGGCAAAGCCCCGGGACCAGAGTCATCGATTCTGAAAATACGCGGTACAGAAATGAGCCAGGCGATCGATGCCCTGTACATGGAAGCTGCCGGTTACTACGCCTTGCCCTGGATTCCGTCGCAGTACGTCGTGGACTTTCCGCTCGATAACCGGATCGGCCGGGGATCGGAGACCCGAACGTCGCTCCGGTACTTCAACGGCCGAAAGGCATCGATCTACGGTGGTTCGAACGAGATCCAGAAAAACATCATTTCGAAACACGTGCTCGGACTTTAGTTTCGGCGCGCAACGAACAGGCATACGACATGGATTTTTCACTGACTGAAGAACAGCAGATGCTGGTTGACAGCGTCTCGCGGTTCATCGACAACGACTACGACTTCGAACAGCGGCAAAAAAATGCCGCAAGCGACGCCGGTTTCAGCACGGAACTGTGGCGGACGTTTGCGGAGCTCGGCTGGACCGCCGTGCCCTTTGGCGAAGCGGATGGCGGTCTCGGCGGTGGTTCGGTGGAGCTGATGCTCATGATGCAGGAGTTCGGGCGCGGCCTGGTGGTCGAACCGTTTTTGCCCAATATCGTGCTCGCCGGGGGAGTCCTGCGGCGCCTGGCGACAGCCGAACAGAAAAATCGCTGGCTGCAGCCACTCATGGCCGGCGAGTTGCAGGCTGCACTGGCATTTGCCGAACCACAGGGCCGCTTCAACCCGGTCGACGTAGCCACCGTGGCCAAACGCAGCGGGTCCGGTTTCGTGCTGGACGGCCGCAAGAATCTAGTACTCAATGGTGGCAATGCCGCGGTCATCATCGTGCCTGCGCGCACGTCCGGCGAGCAAAAGGACCGGAACGGCATCACCCTGTTTGCTGTGGACAGCGAGTCCGGGGGATTGACGCGAAATGCCTACAAAACGGTAGACGGGCACCAGGCAAGCGAGCTTTTCCTGAAGGACGTCAATGTAACTTCGGAATCGGTCCTGGGCGAAATCGGTCACGGGTTCGATACGTTACAAACGGTCATCGACGAGGCAACGCTCTCGGTCTCTGCCGAAGCCGTCGGCATCATGCGCGCGATGCAGGACAAGACCGTTGAATATGCCAAAAACCGTGTCCAGTTCGGCGTGCCGATCGGCACCTTTCAGGCACTGCAGCATCGGCTGGTCGACACGCTGGTAGCGTGTGAGCAGACCTACTCCCTGTTGTTGTGGACCTCCATGGTTTGCGACTCCGACCTGTCGGCTGCCGGCAAAGCCATAAGTGCTCTCAAGTACCAGGTGGGCACCGCCGGCATGCAGGTGGCAAGGGAAGCCGTGCAGCTGCATGGCGGTATGGGTGTGACGTGGGAGCTCGACATCGCGCATTATTTCAAACGCATGGCGGCCATCGAACTGCTCTTTGGCAATACCGACTACCATCTCGATCGCTATGTAAGCTTGTCCTGACGGATACGTCTGTCCGGCCCGGGAGTCACGAGTGTTTCCGCAAAGCGTCGTTCACTTCTTCGCAGCGAACCAGGAATTGCTGTGGCTTGTGACGCTGTTTACCGACCTTGGATGCACGGTCCTGTTGTACCGTTACTTTGGCAAGGCAGGACTGCAGGTTGCCATTTGCACAGCCATCATTCTGGCGAATCTGCAGGGGCCGAAGCTCACGGTGATCTTTGGCATGCAGACCAGCCTCGGCGTCATCTTTTACTCAAGTATTTTTTTCGCTACCGACGTACTCAGCGAGAATTACGGCAAGGCGGCGGCGAAAAAAGCCGTGCACATGGGCTTTGCCGTGAGTGTCATCGTATTGCTGATGATGAGCCTCGCATTGCTGTATGCGCCGAGCGACCGTGTTGAAACCGCGGAATTCTCGCTGCGCATCCACGAGGCGTTTGCGACGATCGTGAATCTCACGCCGCGATTCGTGTTCGGTTCCCTGATCGCGTACTACGTCAGCCAGACCTTCGATGTGTGGGCTTTCCATCGAATCAAGGCAGTCACGGGAGAAAAGTGGCTGTGGCTACGCAACAACCTGTCGACAATCAGCTCGCAGGCGCTGGACACCGTCATCTTTGCCCTGATTACCTGGTGGGGCATAGTCGATCTGATCACGGCCCTGCAGCTTGGCGCAGCCAAATACGTCTTCAAAGTGGCGATAGCGGTAATCGATACAGTATTCATTTACTGGGCGAAGCGCCTGCACCGCCTGCGCGGGCCGGAAAGCGAAGCATTCGCCTGAATCAGGCCCGCCGAGCTTGCTGGCGCGGGCATTGCGCTATGATCAGCAAAACCCGCCGCAGAATCTACAATTTATGGCACAGACTACGCCCTCCGGCGTCATCACCATCACCACCGACTTCGGGCACAAGGGACCTTTCGCCGCCGTCATGAAGGGCGTGATCCTGACGCGCTTCCCCGAAGCAAAGATCGTCGACCTTGCACATGACATACCGCCGCACTGGCCGCCGGAAGCCGGCTTCTGGATCAGCCGATCCTACCGGTATTTTCCGCGTGGTTCGGTTCATCTCGCCATCGTGGACCCCGGCGTTGGAACCGAAAGGGATATCATCCTCGCGGAGCTCGACGGTCACGTTTTCATGGCGCCGGACAATGGCCTGCTGGCCCCGATGCTGTCGGAACATGAATCGGCTGTCGTTTACCGGCTGGATATGGCAGGACTTGCGCGTCACGGCATCGGCACACCCAGCCTGACATTTCACGGCCGGGACATTTTCGCGCCGGTTGCCGCAGAGCTCGCTGCAGGCAGGCTCCGGGCATCGCGGTTCGGGACGCCAACATCACAGTGGACGCCGGGCTGGCTCGAGGATCCGACGGTGAGCCAGGACCGGGTCAGCGGCGTGATCGTGACTGTCGATGCGTTCGGCAACCTGATCAGCAATATCGACGCGAGTCTCGTGCACCGGTTCCGCTCGCCGGTCGCGCAGTTGGGCGGTCACAGTTTCACGTTGATGCCGACGTACGGCCGCGCGAAACCCGGCGACTACCTGGCACTGATCAACTCGTTCGGAGTTCTGGAAATTGCGCGGGCCGAAGGCAGCGCGGCCGAAGGCCTTGGCGCCGATCGCGGCGCGCCGGTGATGGTCAGGGAAGCCAGCTGAACAGCTCGCCCGCGACGCGGGCTCCTTGCAGCGATGGCGGGAGACGGCGACACGCCGGCACAAACGGTCGCGCACAGTGCGCGCTCCCACAGTGTGCTTTTGTAGGAGCGAGTATGGCTCGCGAATCGGGAAAGAGCTTCGGGCCGGTATCTACGATGCCGCTTCGAGCGCCTGCTTTTCAATTTTCGCCCAGCCGTCGCGCAAGGTCACGATGCGATTGAAAACCGGATTTTCCGCTGTGTGATCGCTGCTGTCTGTACAGAAATACCCGAGCCGTTCAAATTGCCAGGCAGCTCCCACCGCGGCATTACCGAGTGAGGGCTCGAGTCTTGCGCGGACAACCTCCAGTGACGATGGATTCACGACCGGTAGCACATCGGACACCGCTCCAGGATCCGCGACCGTGAACAACCTGTCGTAAAGGCGGACTTCGGCCGATACTGAGTGCGTCGCGGACACCCAGTGGATCGTGCCTTTCACTTTCCTGTCACTGCTTGCCGACCCGCTGCGGGTGTCCGGGTCCAGCGAGCACAACAGCTCGACCACTTCACCGTTCGCATCCCGGATGATGTCGTCGCAGCGTATGATGTACGCAAATCGGAGCCGCACTTCGCCACCCGGCTTCAGCCGGAAGTATTTTTTCGGCGCATCCTCCATGAAGTCCTCGCGCTCGATCAAGATCTCCCGGGAAAAAGGGATCTGCCGCGCGCCGAGCTCGGGCCGGTTCGGGTGGTTCTGTGCATCAAGCATTTCCACTCTGCCCGGTTCAAAATTGGTCAGTGTCACTTTCAACGGGTGCACGACAGCCATGCGTCGTTCCGCCGATGTGTCGAGATTTTCACGAATGCAATTTTCGAGCAACGCCATCTCGATCATGTTGTCCTTTTTTGTGATGCCGATGCGCCGGCAGAAATCGCGAATGGCGGCAGACGGATAACCGCGTCGGCGCATGCCGGCAAGCGTGGCGAGCCTCGGATCATCCCATCCGCTGACAATTTTCTCGTTCACGAGCAGGTTCAGCTTGCGCTTGCTGGTGAGCGCAAAAGCCAGGTTCAGGCGCGAGAACTCGTACTGCCGTGGCCTGTGAGGCGGATCGAGTTGATCCAGAAACCAGTCATACAGCGGGCGGTGATCCTCGAATTCCAGCGTGCACAGCGAATGCGTAATACCCTCGAAAGCGTCCGACAGACCGTGTGCAAAATCGTACATCGGGTAGATGCACCACTTGTCGCCGGTGTGTTGATGAGGCACGTGACGAATACGGTACAGGGTCGGGTCACGCATGTTGATGTTTGGCGACGCCATGTCGATTTTTGCCCTAAGCACGTGATCGCCGTCGGCAAATTCGCCGGCGCGCATGCGACGAAAGAGATCCAGATTCTCCTCCGCACTGCGTTCGCGAAACGGGCTGTCCCGGCCGGCTTCGGTCAAGGTACCGCGATATTCACGAATCTGGTCCGCGGTGAGGCTGTCGACATAGGCCTTGCCCTTGACCACAAGCTTCTCGGCGGCTTCGTAAAGCCTTTCGAAATGGTCCGACGCATGACTCAGGCGGTCTTGCCAGTCGAAACCGAGCCAGCGTACGTCCTCCTTGATCGCCCGCACATACTCTTCGCTTTCCTTGCCAGGGTTGGTGTCGTCGAATCGCAAAAATGTACGCCCTGCAAATTCTGCGGCAACACCGAAATTAAGGCATATGGACTTGGCATGGCCGACATGCAGGTAGCCGTTGGGTTCCGGCGGAAAGCGGGTGACGACCTTGCCTCCATGCCTGCCGCTCGCAATGTCGTCAGCAATGATCTGGCGGATGAAATCTCTGGGCTGATTGTCGTTCATACGCAATGCCGGTCCGGGTGGCTCGCAAAAGCCGTGGATTGTACGCATTCTGCGGCTTTTTGGGGATCAAATTGCCGGCAAGCGTACTTTCTTCAGGTCTTTTGACAGACCTCGCAAAGGCCCTGGATCTCGAGCATCTGGTGCACCGCCGTGAATCCGAGGTTGGCCGCCGTGCGCTGCACTACGTCGCTGATATCGTGATCATCGAGCTCGGCAACCGAGCGGCACGCCCGGCAGATAAGAAACTGGCCGGTATGTGAACTAGAGGGATCGGCACAGCCGACAAACGCGTTCAATGAATCGAGCCGGTGTACCAGTTCCGCTTCGATAAGGAATTCCAGTGCCCGATAAACTGTCGGCGGCGCCGCTTTGCGCCCTTCCCTGTTCAGTTTTTCCAGGATGTCGTAAGCGCCGACCGGCTTGTGGCTGGTCCAGACCAGCTGCAGCACGCGCCGCCGCAACCGAGTGAATCTCAATCCTTTCTCCCGGCACAGGCGGTCCGCCGTTTCGATGGCCTGATCCACGCAGTCTCCGTGGTCATGCGCGATTGGCGGGAACGGGGCGGGCATTCTGGCGTGGGTCATCCTGTATTCCGCAAGTCGGGTCCGACCAATTGTACACGCTATCCGCGGCATCCTGTTGCAATGCCATCGGCGTTTGGCGGGCTGCGCAATCGGTTGGCAGGAACCGGGGATTCGGTACAATAGCGCGCCTTGATCGCTAGCGACGCCTGACTTCCCGGATATGCCAATCATTCGACTGCCCGATGGATCCGAGCGGCAATTCCCCGCCGGTGTAAGCGGAATTGAAGTTGCCGAAAGTATCGGCAAAAGCCTCGCTCGCGATGCCGTTGCAATCAGGGTCAACAGCGAACTCCGCGACCTTTCGCGAATCGTCGATGTCGACGCGGCAATCGAGATCGTCACTCGCGACTCGCCGGAAGGTCTGGATTTGTTGCGCCATGACGCAGCACATGTGCTCGCCGAAGCAGTAAAGGAAATCTGGCCGTCAACCCAGGTCACCATCGGCCCCGCCATCGAGAACGGTTTCTACTACGACTTTGCGAGAGCAGAGCCGTTTACCACCGAGGACCTGGATGTCATTGAAGCCAGGATGAAAGAAATCGTCGCGCGGGACGAGACCATCGAGCGCGAAGTATGGAAGCGCGATGACGCTGTCGCATTTTTTCGCAGCATCGGTGAGGAATACAAGGCGCAGATCATCGAAGACATTCCGCCTGGTGAAGTCCTGACCCTGTACCGTCAGGGAGAATTCGTCGACCTGTGCCGCGGCCCGCACTTGCCGTCCACCGGTCGGCTCGGCAGTGCATTCAAACTACTGCGGGTTTCCGGCGCCTACTGGCGTGGCGATTCACGCAACGAAATGTTGCAGCGAATTTACGGAACGGCATGGTCCAGCGAGAAACAGCTGAAGGTGTACCTTACTCAGCTCGAGGAAGCCGAGAAGCGTGACCATCGACGCCTCGGCAAGATCATGGACCTGTTCCATTTTCAGGAGGAAGCACCTGGCGCGATTTTCTGGCACCCGAAAGGCTGGAGCCTGCTGCAAAATCTGGTCGAATACATGCGCAGGCGGCAAGGTGAGGCCGGGTACCTCGAAGTCAATACCCCGGAACTCATGGATCGATCGTTGTGGGAAGCATCCGGACACTGGGAGTCTTTCGGCCAGAACATGTTCACTACCGAAACCGAGGATGGACGCAACTTTGCGATCAAGCCGATGAACTGCCCCGGACATATCCAGATTTTCAAGCAGGGCATAACCAGTTACCGCGAGCTGCCGTACCGGCTGTGCGAGTTCGGCAAGGTTCACCGCTATGAACCCTCCGGTGCACTGCACGGAATGCTGCGTGTGCGTGCATTCACCCAGGACGATGCGCATATTTTTTGCACCCCTGAACAGATCAGCAGCGAGACCGTCGCGGTGTGCGATCTGATTCTGGGTATTTACCGGGATTTCGGTTTCGACGATGTATTGATCAAGTTTTCCGACCGGCCACCTGTACGCGTGGGTGACGATGCAGTATGGGATCAGGCGGAAGCGGCTTTGAAAGCTGGATTGCAATCGGCTGGCCTCGAATACAGCTACAATCCCGGCGAGGGAGCATTTTACGGGCCGAAGCTCGAATTCGTACTGCGGGACGCGATCGGGCGCGACTGGCAATGTGGTACCCACCAGGTCGATCTGAACCTGCCGCGCCGGCTCGGCGCAACTTATGTCGGCGAGGACGGACAGAAACATACGCCGGTCATGTTGCACCGCGCGATATTCGGTTCACTCGAAAGGTTTATCGGCATCCTGCTGGAACATCACGCAGGCCATTTGCCACTGTGGCTTGCGCCGACGCAGGCCAAGGTATTGACGATTACCTCTGATGCGGACGAGTACGCGCGTGACATCGTGTCGCAATTGAGAAGCGCCGGCATCAGTGCTGACGCGGATTTGCGCAACGAGAAGATCTCCTACAAGGTTCGGGAACACAGCGTCGCAAAAGTTCCTGTGCTCATTGCAGTCGGTCAACGGGAAGTAGCCGAGAATACCGTCGCGCTCCGTCGCCTCGGATCGAAACAGCAACAGGTTGTCGGTCTCGGCCAGGCCATAGAGCAGCTGAGCGAAGAGATACGGCTAAGAGGACGCGCCGCCTGACGAATTGCACCAGCGGCGGGGCACCGATTGTGTCGGTGGCCGTAACCTTTCGACGGTTGCATATGACACCGTTGCGCTGATTCCCGGAACCCGAAATCCGGGATCGAATTCTGCATCTCCATCCGGCTTGCGCAGCTCTCCGCGAATGAACAAACGTGACGGTCCCTGCACTGTGACTGTGCTGCCTGTCACAGATTCGCAAACTTGTCGGAGTCCGGCGACAAATACTCCAGCCGCCACCTATATACTCGCTCAACGCAAGAGTCTTGATCACGATTGGACATAAGCCACCCAGGAGGGTGCAGTGCCGCTGGAGTATTACAAAACGCAAGTTCTTCTGTTGCACAGTCAGCAGAGCACTCTCGATACATTGAGTAGCGGATTCAACGACCGTTATTCCGTTCACTGCGCAACCAGTGGCTCGGAAGCTCTCTCGACTCTTGGCGTAACTCCGATTCATGTGATCGTGTCTGCTCAGGACCTGCCGGGAATGAGTGGTCTCGAAGCGCTTCGCGAAGCCAGGAAACGCTCTCCGGACACGATAGGAATTCTCCTGGCAGGCCGCGACCAGAGTGATGGACTCGAAGCGCTGGTTTCAGACAAGGAAGTTTTTCAGATAGTGCGTGGCGAGATTACGCCGGAAGCACTGCGCAGCCTGATCGATACTGCCACAAGAAGTGCGCGCCTGATGATGCTTGCCGAATCTGCAAATGACACTGCAGCGAATGTCGATGAGCCGATGGGCGAGCACATCGTAATGGAAACTTCGGAAAACGGCGCAACCATCATCAGCGATGGCACAGGCACCATGCCAGCGCTCAAACCACAAAAGATTCAGCTTGGCGGCGATCTTGGCAGCCGCGGCATCGACATCCTGGTCCTGACCAAGGATGAAGAATTTCTTGCAACTATTAAGGATTCCGCACGCGGTCTGCACAAGGTACTGCACGCCGTCACCCCGGCCCAGGCAGAAGCCTGCTTTAACAACCACAAGATCGGTGTCCTGGTAACAGATGCTGCGATGGTCGGGTCGAATATCGAACTTATCACGCAGCGCTTGCGCTCGTTCGTACCGCGACTGGTTGCAATCGTCGCTGGGCGTCGCGATGACGGCGATCTCCTGATGGATCTGATCAATCGGGGTCACGTTTACCGTTTTCTGCTCAAGCCGGTCTCCCCCGGGCGCGCGCGTCTCGCGATAGAAGCGTCCGTCAAACATCATCTCGAAGCACCCGAAAATGCGTTCAAGCCAGGCGCCGGCAAAGCTCCACTGGCACCTGTCGCAAAACCGGCACCTCGGCCCAGGCCGCAATTGAAAGCCGCGCCCGAACCGAAGCCGAAACCTGAACCGACGCCGGTGGCTAAGCCCGCACCGAGGCCCGAGCAAAGAAACCCCGCGCCGAAGCACGTATCGAGGCCAGAAACGAAGCCCGTATCGAGGCCAGAAACGAGGCCAGAAACGAGGCCAGTATCGAGGCCCGCGCCGAAGCCCGCCGGTAAGCAGGCAAGACCGTCGGTTCCGGCAGCGCCGCAACGCAAGACGCCGACGATTTCTGCATCACCGGTGAGTGACGGACTCGACGACGCGTTTGGCAATGACAGCAGTTTTACGGAAACGATGACGGGTCTTGCGGCATCGATCGGCAAGTCGCTCGCCGGCGGCATGAAGAAGTCACCAGCCGAAACAGCGGCGGCGGGGACCACTGTCAAGCCTGCTGCGCTGCCGGGGTTGCCGGCGGTCCTGGCAAAGCCGAAACTCCTTGCGGCTGCCGGTGCAGTCTTGCTGTTGGTCGCCGGCGTATGGATGTTCTCCGGTTCGGAGTCCGACGATGAGGCTGCAACTGTCGCAGATACCGACGTGGTTGCGCCGGCGGAGGATACTGTTGTCCCTCGTATTGTCGAATCCGGGGTGCCGAAACAACCCGCGGTCGGACCGACAATTGTTGCGCGGCCGACCTACGCGGATCTGCTCGATGAGGCCCGAATCGCGCGCGATGCCGGTGAATTCATCCGGCCTGCTGGCAGCAGCGCCATCGAACTGTATGTCGCCGCGCGGGAAGCCGCGCCCGGCGACGTGGTGATCGCGAGCGAACTGACCGACGTCGTCAATTCAGTGCTGGGCCTGGCCGAGTCGGCATTGCTCGCCGGCAGTTCACTCGAAGCGGAGGACGCGATCCGCATGGTACGGATGGCTACACCGGATAACCCCCGGTTGCCGTTTCTCGACGCACAACTTTCTCAATTGCAGTATCGCAACGCGCTGGACAATGCGCGTATCGCGATGCGTGAAACGAGATTCGAGGACGCCGCAACCTTCCTCGCGAACGCGCAGTCAATTGCTGTACCCGACAAGTCGGAGGTCGCGGTACTCAAAGATGAGCTTGCACGGTCGCGAAGCGAGCAAAGAGTCGACGAGGTTCTAGCAATCGCGGCACAGCGCCTCGAGCAAGACCGGCTCACAAGCCCGGCCAACGACAACGCACGCTACTACTACGAGCTTGCGCTCAGCAACGATGCCAGCAATGCGGCCGCACAGCAGGGGCTTGTATTCGTCGCCAGCAAACTTGTGCTGAAAGCCCGTGCTGCAATCGACAACGGCGAGCTGGATCAGGCAGCCGGGTTTCTTGAGGATGCGACAGAGCTGGATCCGAAGAGCAGCGAACTCGCGGCGTCGACCTTGGCATTGCAAAACGCCAGACAGGCACAGATCGATGCCGCACGTCGCGCCGAAAGCGAACGCCTCGCGGCCATCGAAAGAGAGAAAGAAGCCGCGCGACAGGCAGAACTGGATAGACAGGCCGAGGCGGAGCGGTCCGCAGAGGCGGAACGCATGGCGGCAGAACAGCGCGAGTCCGAGGCCCGGCGCCAGGCCGCGGCAGCTCTTGCGGCAGGCGCAGTAGCGGCAAGCCCGTCCACGGGACCGGCGGCACCGGGCGGCAGCACGCAGTCAGGTACATTGACCGCCGGCGAACCAGAATCCGGCGCATTGCAGACGGCCGAGCCGGGGACTGACAATCCGTTGCAGGCATCCAATACCGGCGACAATGATGCAGCCGTCACCTCGCTGCCGTCGTCATCCGATGCATCGGCACCTGAGCAGGCAGTCGCTGCGTCGTCGGCCGGAGCAGGCGCCGACGCCGCTGACAGCGGCGCAAGCGGCGCTGCGCAGGAACCTCCGCTGGTGGGTGTCAATGTACTCACGCGACTTCACTACGAATCACCGAAGTATCCGCGTTCTGCCATGCGCCGCGGAGTCACAGGGTATGTCGATCTCAATATGACCATCGCCCGGGACGGTAGCGTCTACAACGTCATCGTGTTGTCTGCCGAGCCGGAGTCGACTTTCGACGAGGCCGCCATCCAGGCCGTTTCCCAGTGGAAGTTCCAGCCGGTCATCGAGGCCGGCGTCCCAGTCGAGAGACGCACGGCAGTACGCATGGCATTCGAACTCGAGTAACGGCGCGGCCCCCGGACTCACGACCCGATCCGCGCGGGGCGTAAAATAAAACCGACCGAGGTGGACCAATTAGCTTAATCGGGATACCCTTGTGCGCAAAGAAACGCATAAGTGGAGGAACCGTGTGACAGCCACGCGGCAGAAGAACGACAACCAGACGACCCGCAAGCAACAGCAACGTAGCGTCAGGACGCAGGAAAAACTCCTCGAGGCGGCTCTTCAGGCCTTCTCGGAGAACGGATTCAAAGGGACCTCGACGCGCGATATTGCCGAACGCGCCGGGGTGCACCACCCGCTGATTACCTATCATTTCCGCAACAAGGAAGAACTCTGGCGAGCCGCAGCGGACCGCGTTTTCCGCCGTTTCAATGCGGAATTGCGCCACGCGCTGGACCGCAATGCCGACAAATGCGCGAAGACGCGCATGGCCGCCATGATTCGTGCTTACGTACACTACGCAGCGCGACATCCGGCCTTGCACAAGGTGATCGTTCAGGAGGCGAGTTTTTCCAGCGGCCGGCTGAACTGGCTTACCGAAACCCACCTTCGTCCCTTCTTCGAAGCGGCCGTCGTGCATATCGTGGAATTGCAGGAACTGGGGGTTGCACCGCAAGGCGATCCGGCGCTGTTGTTTAACATGATTCGCGTTTCATCGGGTGGACTGCTGGCCCTGGCGCAGGAAATCAAGGGTACCAGCGATGTCGACCTGGACTCGCCGGGCGCCGTCGATGCGCTGGCAGACATGATCATCCGGGTTTTTCTCCCCGGCGACATGCCGGAAAAGCTAAAGCCTGTCTGAAGCCTGCCGGCGGCATCGGTCCGGCTAATGTGCCGCGATTCGCCGGCTCAGTTGCCCATGCACCTGTGCAAGGATTGACAGAGCAATGGATGCCGGACCGCTGGCGCCGATATCGATCCCGGCAGGCCCATGCAACCTGTGCTTGAGCTTCCCGGCCAGATCGCCGAGGTCACCCATCAATCGGTCACGCCGGTTGACCGGCCCAAGCAGGCCAATGTACGGAATGGCGGTTTCGGAGAGCACCCTGAGGTACTTGCCATCCGTGACCAGGTGATGGCTCATCACGATGACCGCGTCGATGCGCGAAAGATCCACGGTCGCGGCAAGGTCCTTCGCCGGCGCGCAGACGACTACTTCCGCTTCGGCGAATTCACCGGCCGCGATATAGGCAGGGCGATGATCCTGCACGATCACGCGCCACCCGAGCAGGGATGCGAGCTGGACGACCGGCCGTGCATCGAGTCCGGCACCGAGAACCAGTAGCCGCGGCGGCGGCCTGAGTATCGAGACCAGCAGTTTGATTTCACCGCCCGGTCCCTCGAAAGCGACGGCGCGGGAATGCCCCTCCGCGAGCACTGTGACTGCCAGCGAGCTGATGTGCTTCTCGAGTGTCTCGCCAATGTCGTTGTAGACGACCTTGCCGCCGACACTGACCTGCGAGCGTCCGGGAGGCATAAGTTCATCCGCGGACTCGAGGACTGTTACGGCCGCTTCGACCGATTCGCCGGCATAAGCGGCGCACATGCTTGCAAAAGGTTCGTATGCGGTTTCGGGACGGAGTATCTGCAGAAAAATCCGCATCAGTCCATCGCAACCCACTCCGAGTCCCCATAGCGCTTCGTCGTTCTGTGCCAGGTTGTATGTGACGGTTTGCGGCCGGCCGGAAAGGATGACTTGCAGTGCACGCTCCGCAAGATCACCTTCCAGGCAACCTCCGGACAACATGCCCTGAAAATCACCCTGGCCATCGATCAGCATCTGCGCACCGGATTTGCTGTAGGTCGAACCGGCCGTTTCGTAGACGGTGGCGAGCACCAGCGGCTGCTGCGCCGCGGACCACTTTTCGAACGCCGTGACCAGGTGCCGCACGGTCATGCTGCGACTCTCGCAACACCTTCCAGCCGCGATGACGGCGCGTCGGTCAGCAAGCGGCCAAGTTCGACAATGCTTGCAATATTGTGCGCGGAAACAAACCGATCCACGTGCGGCAACATGGCGCGAATTCCAGCTGCCCTGGGCTCGAATGCCGTATATCGCAACATTGGGTTCATCCAGATCAGCTGCCTGCAACTCCGCCGCAGGCGCAGCATCTGGAATTCGAGTTGCGCAACAGAATCGCGCTCGAGGCCATCGCATAACAAAATGACGCTTGCATTGCTGTCCAGCACGCGTCGGCTCCAGTCGACATTGAATCGTCGCAGGCAGTCGCCGATGCGCGTGCCCCCGCCCCAGTCCTGGACCCGCGCGGAAATGCGGCTCAATGCCCTGTCGGTATCGGGGTCTCTCAACCATCGGCTGATTCCTGTCAGCCTGGTGCCAAATACGAAAGTATGTACAAAGCGATGATGCGCAGTCAGTGCGTGCGCATAAAGCAGAAATATTCGCGAATAAATGCTCATGGACCCGGAGATGTCACACAAGAGGACCAGCGTCGACTGCCGTTTCCTGTGACGCCGTCGTGCGAGCTGCACCGGATACCCGTGACAACGCATCATCAGTTGCATGGATTTTCGCAGATCGTAACGCGCACCCGATGTGCTCGCGGAAAATCGTCGTGTCTTCAGTTCGTTCACCGGATAACTGTCGTCCC
>CAYXKM010000200.1:0-4294 GCA_964465665.1 uncultured Woeseiaceae bacterium | reverse complement strand
GCGGCAGCATCGGCATGAGCCGGGTTTCGCACGACATACCAGGAACCGTCGGCTACCTTCGTGTGACCTACCAGCACGAGTGATAGCAGCACAAGGTTCCAGGCAACAAACGACGGCCCCTTCGGGGGCCGTTTTTTATTGGGGTCTGACACCCCGGCGCAGGCCGTGACAGAGATACAGCGCGATAGTGAACAGCAGCATGCCAACCGCCTGGTGACTGGCAGCCAGCACGGTCGGCACGAACAACAACAACGTCGATATGCCCAGCGCAACCTGCAGGATGGCCGTGTGCAGCAGGGCGTTGACTGCCTTGCCGAGGCGCGTCGGTAGCGCGGCGCGCCGGATCGAAAACCAGTAAAGCAGGATCGCGATGAAAGTCGACACCGCCAGCAGTCGATGGTCAAACTGCACCGTTGCGAGGTTGTCGAGAAAATTTCGCCACGCCGGTTCCAGCGACAGCATCCCCGGTGGCAGCCAGTAATCACCCATCTTTGGAAATGTGTTGTAGATTTTTCCGGCCTTCAGGCCGGCGACCAGGCCACCGGAGACGATCGTCACCGAGATCAACGCGGTCAGTGCCAGGGTTCGCGAGTACCAGGGATGCGTTGATTGGCCCTGCCGCGGGTAGAGCAACGACAGAGCAACCCAGAACATGTAGGCGTAGATCAGGAATGCCGCTACCAGGTGCGCGGTCAGGCGGTAATGACTGACGTGCGGATTGTCGCTGAGACCGCTCTTGACCATGTACCAGCCCAGCGCACCTTGCAGTCCGCCGAGTGCGAACATCAGTACGTACCTCGGCAACTCGCGCCTGGGTATGTTGCCTTTTGAGAGGAAGACGACAAAAGGCAGCAGGAATACGATGCCAATGGTGCGCCCGAGCAGGCGGTGCAGGTACTCGAGCCAGAATATTCCCTTGAAATCGTGGACATCCATGTGCGAATTGACCTGCCGGAACTCCGGAGACCCGCGGTACTCGTCGAATGCGTCCTGCCAGGCCTGATCCGACAGCGGCGGCAGGATGCCGCTAACCGGTCGCCATTCAACGATCGAAAGGCCGGAACCCGTCAGGCGTGTTACGCCGCCGAGCACCACCATGGCAAACACCAGGCCACAGCAAATCAGCAGCCAGGCAGCGACCGAGCGATTGGCGGATACGTTGTCTGACGGCATTGCGGTTCTTTGGCAAATGACTGCGGGGCGCGCAATCTTAGCAGTCCCGCTGTCAAAGAAGAATTGCGCGGCTAGCGGATGTTATCGAGGGGCAGGGCCGTCGTGTACTTGATGGTCTCCATGCTGAAACTCGAACTGACGTCGAAGAGGTTTACCTTCTCGATCATTTCTTTGTACATGTCATCGTAACTTCTCATATCCGGTACGACAGCGCGAATCAGGTAATCGACGTCGCCACTCATGCGGTGTACTTCCATCACGTTCGGCATCGACGTGGTAACGGCGTGAAAGCGATCGAACCAGTTGCGCGTGTGCTCGTGTGTTTTTATCGCGGTGAAAACGGTGAGACTCAGGCCAAGCGCTTGCTGGTCGAGCAAAGTTACGCGCGCGCTGATGATGCCCAGTTCCTCGAGTTGCTGGATGCGTCGCCAGCAGGCGGATTTGGACAAGCCGGTTTTTTCGGCAAGTTCGCCGACCGTGATGGTTGCGTCTGCCTGCAGTGCCTGCAGGATGGCCTTGTCCCGGTGGTCCATGAACCGCCTCCGACCGGTGGATGAAAAGTTGGAAGATGATAAGGGAAAAGGGAAAATTTCCACAATTAAGTTATTAAATAGGGATAAAAAGCCGTTTTTAGCCGGATTTCCGGAAACACGCCGAACCCTATTTCGCGCGTTTATGGCTACCATAGGGACATTGGGGATTCGCTGCGCACGGGGGCGATCATCATCGACAACCGGGCATTATTTGGCGCCATGTGCGCTGCCTTCGCGGTGTATTCCGCCGTTGTGTACACGAGCGGCACGGATACTCCGCACCTCGAACCGATCAGCGACGAAGCCCGGGCCGGTCAACGGGTCTTCCAGCAATACAACTGCATTGCCTGCCACCAGTTCTACGGTCTCGGCGGATACATGGGCCCGGACCTGACCAACGTCATTTCGAAACGAGGGCCGGTGCTTGCGCGCGCGTTCATTGCCAGCGGCACCGCCAGCATGCCGAATTTCGGCTTGAGCGAGGCCGAGGTCGACGCGCTGATCGCGTACCTGACGTTTGTCGACACCACTGGCCGTTACCCGCCGGAAAATTACCGGGTCAACTGGTATGGCACGGTAGCGCAGGAAGACGATCCGAAATGAACAACTCTGCCGGCAGCCTGATTGGAATTCGTTTTATGCGCCTCGGCCTGCTGGCGCTCGCTGCCGGCATGCTGTTCGGCGTCATTGGTGGCTTCCAGTTTCTGTTTCCGGAGTTCCTGCGCGAGCTCCTGTTTACCAAGACACGTCCGCTGCACGTATCACTGGTCATTGCCTGGATTTTTCTTGCAGCCATCGGCGGCATTTACCTGCACCTTCCGCGGCGTTGCGGATTGCAGCTCGCCTCGACCGCCGCCGCAACCCTGCATTACTGGACCTTTCTGCTGACCGGGCTCGCGATCCTCGCCTGCTACCTGGCCGGGCGTTTCGGCGGCCGCGAGTACCTGGAGTATCCGGCGATTCTCAGCGTGCCGATTTTTCTTTCCTGGATCCTGTTCGGCGCCAACTATTTCAAAACGCTGCGCCGCTGCCGGGAAGCATGGCCCGTGTATTACTGGATGTGGGGCACGGGAATCATTTTTTTCCTCATCACTTTCACTGAAGCCTACCTGTGGCTCATCCCGTTCTTCCGCGACAACATGGTGCGGGAGATCATCGTGCAGTGGAAATCCTACGGCGCATTGACCGGATCATGGAACATGCTGGTGTATGGCACTGCGATTTTTGTTGCAAGCCGAATCAGCGAAAACCCGGCGGTGGCGCGATCGAAGCTCGCATACAGCCTGTATTTTCTCGGACTGTTCAACCTGATGTTCGGCTGGGCACATCACACATACCTCGTACCGTCGGCCACCTGGATACGCACTTTCGCGTACGCGGTCAGCATGACCGAGCTGCTCATACTCGGCAAGATACTCTGGGACTGGCGAGCATCCCTTCAGGAGTATCAGATTCACAGATACTGCAATGCCTACCGGTTTCTCTTTGCCGCCGACATCTGGATTTTCGTCAACCTGGTTCTGGCGCTGATCATTTCCGTACCCGCATTCAACCTGATCACCCACGGGACTCACATCACGGTCGCCCATGCGATGGGAAGCACCATCGGCATCAATACGATGATCCTGCTGGCATCGGTATTCTATGTCGTTCGTGAAGAGTTACCGCAGACTGTCCATGCCGGTTGCAACCGGCAAATGGCATTCGGCTTCTGGACGGCCAATCTGTCGCTCGCGCTATTTTTCGCTGCTTTGATCGCTGCCGGGCTCGGCAAGGGCCTGTATGACGGCCCCGCATTCCAGGACATGATGCAGTCGATCAGGCCTGCTCTCACGCTATTCGCCGTTTCCGGTATTGCCCTGATGGTCGGGCTCTGGGTCGTTACCTGGCATGCGTTTCGCCTGCTCGGACTGATACTGGAGCGGAACCTAGTTGCAGCGGAGCCCGAAGCCGCCTGAGTTTCGCAACCGGGCGACTCGAACCCGGGCCTATTCCAGCGTAACGTACTGTTCGAGCCTTGCTACTTCCTGCTCGTCGACATACTTGCCGATTTCGCGGCGAAATTGCTCCATGCTGGTGTACGGACGGTATTCCTCGAATTCGTGTGCCATTTTCTTGCCAACACCGGGAATGAGCTGTATGTCGCTGTCTGATGCCGAGTTGAGCTTGAGCGGCACGAACAGCTTGCCGTAAAGGGCCTCCCGCGCTTCGGCATCGAGCGACTGGCTCAGCAGTTCGTTGAGCGCTCCTATCGTCGCGTACGGCCGATTTGCCAGGATGGTTTCGACCAGCGTTTCGTTCAGCTCAGCAAGGCTTGCGAGCTCCTCCTTCGATGCCGAATTCGCATCGAGGATACCGCCTGCAAGAGCGGACATCGGCGCAGCGATACAGAGCAAGATCCCAAAAAATAATTGCCTGGCTACGGTGCGTTCAATCATGATTCATTCCTGTTTGCTACGATTGGAGAGAGAATTGCAGTGCATGGTATGGTCGGCGTGACGTATCGTCAATTGCGAAGTCCGTCGAGTCCCGATGTCCTGACAATCCTTGACAGACCTTGCCAAAGCTCATCCACTTTCTGACCCACC
>CAYXKM010000199.1:0-18122 GCA_964465665.1 uncultured Woeseiaceae bacterium | reverse complement strand
GGAAGATGCGGTGGTCAACGCAGCGACGCTCACCGCCACCGAAGCCCTGAAGCAGAATGTCATTGACCTGATCGCCGACGACGAAAACGAACTGCTGAGCGCGATACACGGGAGGGAGGTGCGCATCAATCACCAGGCGACGGCGCTGAAAACCGACGACATCGTCATCGAGGCGATCGAACCTGGCTGGCGTCTGAAAATACTAAGCGCCATTGCCAGTCCGGAAATCGCGTTGTTACTGATGCTGGTCGGCATTTACGGCCTGGTGTTCGAAGGCTGGAATCCCGGCGCCATCGTGCCCGGGGTCGTCGGCGTTATCTGCCTGCTGCTGGCCGCCTATGCATTGCAGGTGCTGCCGGTGAATTACGCCGGGCTGGCGCTGATCCTGGTCGGTTTCGCCATGATCATCGCCGAAGCGTTCATGCCCAGTTTCGGTGCGCTAGGGCTCGGCGGAATCATCGCGTTCATATTCGGCGCAATCATGATGTTCGATAGTGGTATTCCAGGGTTCGGCATTTCGATCGCATTCGTGATCATACTGGCGTTGGCATTTGGCCTGCTGTTGTTGTGGATGGTCAGCTACCTGTTGAAGTTGCGGCAGCGAGGCGCGGTAAGCGGTCGCGGTTCGATTGTCGGTGGCATCGGCAAGGCCATGCACTCGTTCACCGGCGATGGCACCGTGTGGCTCGAAGGCGAGGCCTGGAAAGCGGTCAGCAATGTGCCCGTGGAAAAGGGTCAGGACGTCGTCGTTCGCGACCTGCAGGGACTGGTCCTGAAGGTCGAGCCAGTTGCCGTAGCCCGGACATTAGGCATGCAAACGGAATAGTCCGCAGGTACCCGAGAGAATACAAAGAGGAACTCACATGACAGTTGCAACACTGGGATTTGCTTTCGCCATACTCATGGTCCTGTTCTACAACACCGTCAAGGTTCTCAAGGAGTACGAGCGCGGCGTGGTGTTCTTCCTGGGGCGCTTTCAGAAAGTGAAAGGACCCGGCCTGATCCTGCTGTTTCCGATCATTCAGACCATGACCAAGGTTGATCTGCGGGTCATCGTCATGGACGTGCCGACGCAGGACGTTATTTCGCGGGACAACGTTTCGGTAAAGGTCAATGCCGTCATCTACTTTCGTATCGTCGACCCGGAGAAAGCAGTCATTCGTGTGGCCAATGTCTTCGAAGCCACGAGCCAGTTGTCACAGACGACATTGCGTTCGGTGCTTGGCCAACATGAACTCGACGACATGCTGGCAGAACGCGAGAAGTTGAACGCCGACATCCAGGCGATCCTGGACCAGCGTACCGACAACTGGGGCATCAAGGTCGCCAACGTCGAGATCAAGCACGTCGATCTCGACGAAAGCATGATCCGCGCGATTGCGCAGCAAGCCGAAGCGGAGCGTGCGAGGCGCGCCAAGATCATCAATGCCGAGGGCGAGAAACAAGCGGCGGCAACGCTCGCAGAAGCGGCGCGAATGCTTGCCTCTCAGGAACAGGCATTGCAGCTCCGTTACCTGCAGACGCTGAAGGAAATTTCGAGCGAAAAGACCAACACCATAGTATTTCCGTTGCCGCTGGACTTGATTCGCCCGTTGATGAAACTCGGCGACAAGTCAAATCGCGACAGTTGACCGGCGAGTGCAATGAAAGGTAACGGCGTTAACGAACGCTGGCGCGGCTATCGGGACAGATGCTGACTGTCACTTCGGTGCCGCCGAGAGCGGATCGGCCTATGCTGACTTTGCCGTTATAGGACGCGGCGATATCCTTCACAACGGCCAGGCCGATGCCATGACCCGGAGCAGACTCGTCCAGCCGCACGCCCCTGCGCATGAGCTGTGATGCGGCCTCTTCAGGGATGCCCGGGCCGTCGTCGGATACGGTCATGGTCAGACTTCCGACCGGCTCGCCTTCGCCCGCACCGCGAATGCGCAACCGCGCTTCCTTGCGGCACCATTTGCACGCATTGTCCAGCAGGTTCCCGGCGACTTCCATGAAATCGCCCATGTCGCCGCGAAACCGCACCTCGGGCCCGATGTCCAGCCGGATTTCCGGCTGTTTGTCCCGGTACACCTTGCGCAGGCCGTCGACCAGCCGCCGCAGTTCGCCGTCCACTGCAACGGGCGCGATCCCGAGAGTGTCGCTGATGTAGGTGGCCGGCTTTCGCAGCTGGTATCGTACGATGTCATTCATGCGCTGGATCTGCTCTCCGATTTTTGCATTGCCGTCATTTTTCGGTTGTTCCGAAATGACGCTATGGATGGCAGCGAGAGGCGTCTTCAGGCTGTGCGCGAGATTGTCGAGCGTATTCCGGTAACGTTCTGACCGGGCCCGCTCCGAGCCGATCAGCAAGTTCAGATTGCGTGCAACGCCGTTCAGTTCGGTCGGAAATTCATCGGATAGCGTTCCCCGGTGGCCCCCCTCGATTTCGCTGATCTCCTTCTCGATTTGCCGCAGCGGCCGCAACAACCCGCGCATGACCAGCGAAATCGAGAACAGCATGATGATCGCGACTGCAGCAAACCAGCCGAAAAGCTGGCCACGAAACCGTGCGAGCTGCGCGTGGAATGAATCGAGGCTCTCTGCGACGCTGAACGTGTAGGGTTTCAGGTTGCCGTTCGCAAGTTCCCACTCGACCGACAGGCTGAGCGCCATCAGCGGCGTCCCGTCGTCAAGGACAAGGCGGGAGAATCGATGTTCGCCCGAAGCCGGACGTTCGCCGTAAGGCAGATCCAGCCCGAGCGCCGATTGCGATTTCCATACCGGCTCGCCGCTGTCGTCCCGCAGTTCGCCGTAGAGTCCGGAATCGACACTGGAGAAGCGCGGTTCCGGCAGGTCGGGCGGCATTTGCAATTCGCCGTGGATATTCGGCTCCGCGGCAGCCAGCAACGACATCAGCTGACCGTCGAGTATGTCCTGCTGTGCCTGCTCGCCTGCCTTGCGAAACGCGCTGTCGAGTACGACTATCGTTACGCTGAAGAAAAACAACAGGAGCAGGCTGACGGAAATCAGCAGGCGGGTACTGAGCGACGACATGCGCCGGCGTTACTCCGCGTGATTTCTTTCAAGCGAGAATCGATAGCCGCGCCCGCGCAGCGTTTCGATGGGCTTCAGGGTATTGTCAGGATCGATTTTCTTGCGCAGCCTGCCGATGAAAACCTCGATGACATTGCTGTCGCGCTCGAAGTCCTGATCGTACAGTCGGTCGGTCAGGTCGGATTTCGAAATGACCTGTCCGGCACGGATCATCAGGTGCTCGATGATGCGGTACTCATAGCTCGTAAGTTCGACCGGCGCGCCGTTGACCTTGAGCTCCTGCCGTGATGTATCCAGCGCGACCGGCCCGGCCTGCAGCACCGAGGAAGCCCAGCCGCCACTGCGCCGCAGCAAGGCATTGACTCGCGCCGTAACCTCCTCGATATGGAAGGGCTTGACGACGTAATCGTCTGCGCCGGCGCTGAGCCCGTCGACCTTGTCCTGCCAGCGGTCCCTGGCCGTGAGGATGAGTATCGGGTAGGGCTTGCCTTTGTTCCGCAGCTCGCGGATGACATCGATGCCCGACATGCGGGGAAGGCCGAGGTCGACGATAGCGAGATCGATCGGATATTCGAGTCCGAAATACAGGCCTTCCTGGCCGTCGCCGGCCTGTTCAACGGCAAATCCGGCCGATTCGAGTTGTGCGCAAAGTGACTCTCGAAGTGTCCGGTCGTCTTCTATTACAAGGAGTCGCATGCGCGGGCAGCGTGCCTAGCCCTTGCCCACTGTGCGGCCGGGTACGGTGACCGTCCTGACCTTACCGTCGTCTTGCAGGACCTTGATGTAATGAATTTCGCGATTGCCACTGACCCTGGTCTCGGCGCTGACTATCCGTCCGTTGTATTGCCGGCGCACCTGCTCGACCGCCTGGTCCAGGGTTAACCCGCCACCCTGCGCCATTCTGTGCACGTCATGGCGCCCGGCTGATGGCTCCGCTGCCATCGCCGGGGTGAGACCGAGCATCAGGACTGCGAGCAACGTTATGGCGAGAATTTTCATATGGATGGCAGTCGGTCAGGATTATCAATTGTCTGAAGTTTGGTGCGTCAACGGGCCGATTGCAACGCAACAGGTCACAACCGGCCCGCCTCGCACACTGGTTCGTCAGGCCGCAGGCTGCACGTCCACACGGATGCGCAGGCGCTTGCCCGGGTCGTACGGCATGTCGGTCGCGTATTTGCGTCCGTTGTAGGTGTAAATAACGCGATACCCGTCGATCCGCTGTTCCTCGCGAGACTGGTAGCGGGTCTCGCATCGGCGTACCGGACGCGAGTATTCGACCGGGCGATAGTTCGTATTGGCTCGAACTGCCGCATTATTGCTGATCGCAGCACCAAGAATGCTGCCTACCGCGGTGGCTGCATCGTTGCCGCGTCCGCTGCCAAACTGGTGACCGACGACGCCACCGACGATGGCACCGAAAACGGTGCTCGCGCCGATACCGGCAGGGCGGCGATCGACGGTGTAATAGTCGACGTCATTCCAGCATTCCTGCACCGGCGAAGTCACCGTGACATAGCGAAAATTGGGCTCGGCACTCAATACGCGCGCGTAGTCGTATACGCCTGCCGATCGGCCGTTGTGATGCCCATTGCCAGAGGCATGCGCCGGCATTGCGCATGCCATGGAAATAAAGATGACGGCCGCTGCAGTCGGTTTCCAGGCATTGAGGTTCATGGTCGTTCTCCCCTTTGGTCCACCGGCCCGGATCCACCTCCGAGCCTGGGGCCAAGAATAGGGGCCATGCAATGAACCGTGGCTGAACAATAGGCCAACTTTTCGTCGGCAAACTGAACGCACGATGAACCGGTCAGGGACCCCTGTCCCGGTGGCCCTTGGCACGCTGCCAGTGCCGTTCCATGGCCACCGTATCGAGTGTCGATAGCTGCTCGCCGGACGCTGCAACATGCTGCTCCATGCTCCGGAAGCGGTGTTCGAACTTGCGGTTCGCATCGCGCAGTGCCTGTTCGGCGTCGACATCGAGATGCCTTGCGAGATTTACGACCGAGAACAGCAGGTCGCCGAACTCCTCGGCAATCCGCCCGCCAACGCCGGTGCTTTCGGCCTCGAGGAGCTCCGCCAGTTCCTCGTCGATTTTCGCCCGCACACCATCGGTGTCCGGCCAATCGAAGCCGATACCGGCAGCACGCGAGCCGAGTTTCTGCGCGCGCATCAATGCCGGCAATGCCTGCGCCACGCCATCCAGCACACTCAACGCTCCCGAGCCGGCTACCGCTGCCCTCTCCCCGGCCTTGATGCGCTCCCAGCCTTGGTCGTCCATACCTTGGCGGCGCTGCGAGGCGTCACCAAAAACGTGCGGATGACGCCTCTGCAACTTGTCGACTATGGACGCGGCCACGGCCTCGAAGTCGAAAGCTGACTTTTCCTCGGCCATGCGGGCATGAAAAACCACCTGGAACAGAAGGTCGCCCAGCTCGTCCCGGAGTCCGGCGATGTCCCCCCGTGCGATGGCATCGGCGACCTCATACGCTTCTTCAATGGTGTGCGGGGCGATGCTCCCGAAGTCCTGGCGCAAGTCCCACGGACAGCCATCTCGCGGATGACGCAGCGTTGCCATGATCTCAAGTAATTTCTCTAAACTAGTCATTATCTATTGATATTAATAAGTAATTTTGTCTCGCAACATGATCAGTATGTGTGCGGTAGCACCCCAGATGCGTTGCTCGCCATAGTGGAACTCGGCGACCGGCATACGGTAGCCGTCGAATTCCCGTACCCCGGTCCGCACGTTGTCGGGCTGCAGCAGAAACGACAGCGGAACTTCGAATACCTGCTCGACCTCGGCCCGGTCGATCGCAAGGCAATAGCCGGCCCTGACGAATCCGATCACCGGGGTCACGGCGTATCCCGATACTGTCGGTGAGGTGTCGAGGTACCCGGCGACCTCGACTCGTTTCGGCTCGATCCCGATTTCCTCAAAGGTCTCTCGCAACGCGGTTTCCTGAACGTTTGCGTCTCCAGTTTCCATCCGCCCCCCCGGAAAACAGACCTGTCCCGCGTGCTGCGACAGATTGGCCGAACGGCGCGTCAGGAGTACCGACATTCCCTCGTCCCTGGCGACAATCGGAACCAGCACCCCGGCCGGTAGCAGTTTGCCGGCATATTTCTCCAGCAGGGCCTTCGGCCAGCGTCGCAGGGCCTGCCGCATGTCGAACTGCAGAGGGTCGACTGGCAGTCTGGTCCCGGCAAGGCGCTGCCGTATATGCGCCATGGACGGCGGAGTGTGTGCAGTTGCGGCCACCTGGCATCCGTTCAGTGCTGGATTCCACCCTTGGTCAGTGCGGCCGGATCCAGCAGCCGGTCGAGTTCCTGGTCACTGAGCTCGGTCATTTCTCTAGCCATTTCCTTGACCGGCAGCCCTTTCTTGTAAGCGGCCTTTGCGACTGCAGCGCCTTTTTCGTAACCAATTACCGGGTTCAGCGCGGTGACGAGGATCGGATTGCGATCCAGTGCCCGGTTGATGTTGGCGGCATTGACGGCGAACCCCGCAATGGCCTTGTCCGCCAGGACGCGGCAGGCATTACTCAGAATTTCAATGCTTTGCAACAGGTTGTAGGCCACCACTGGCAACATGACATTCAACTGGAAATTGCCGCTTTGCCCGGCCAGCGTAATGGTTGCATCGTTGCCGATCACCTGCGCGCAGACCATCGCAACCGCCTCCGGAATGACCGGGTTCACCTTGCCGGGCATGATGCTGGACCCCGGCTGCAGCGCCGGCAGTTCGATTTCGCCGAGGCCGGCGAGCGGCCCGGAATTCATCCATCGCAGGTCATTGGCGATTTTGGTCAGGCTGACGGCAAGAACCTTGAGCTGGCCGGAGGCTTCTACAGCGGAATCCTGGCAGCTCAGACTTTCGAATAGCGAAGCAGCCTGGGTGAATTCGACCCCGGTGCGCTCGCCGAGGAGCGTTGCAACCTTGTGACCGAACTTCGGGTGAGCATTGATGCCCGTGCCGACAGCCGTGCCCCCCTGCGCGAGCGCCGAGAGCCGTCGCAGTGTGTCGCCGAGCCGCTCGTCTGCGTGTTCGACCTGCGATCGCCATGCGTCGATTTCCTGACCCAGCGTCACCGGCATTGCATCCATCAGGTGTGTGCGTCCGGTCTTGACCACTTTGCGGGTCTCGTCGGCCTTCTTCTCCAAAGTCGCCGCGAGATGCTTCAGGGCCGGCAACAACTCATTGTGAATCGCGAGCGAAGCGCTCACGTGCACGCAGGTCGGGATGACGTCATTGCTGCTCTGGCCCATGTTGACGTCGTCATTCGGGTGAACCTCACTGCCCAGAATCCGGCTTGCCAGGCTGGCGATGACTTCGTTGGCATTCATATTGGAGCTGGTGCCGGAGCCGGTCTGGAACACATCGATGGGAAACTGTTTGTCGTGGGCCCCGTCCGCCACCGCAAGTGCAGCTTTCTGGATGGCCACGGCCCGATCCGATGTCAACAGGCCGAGTTCGGCATTGGCGCCTGCAGCGGCCCACTTAACGAGTCCCATCGCGGCGATGAATCGCCGCGGCATTGCAATTCCGCTTATCGGGAAATTATCGACCGCGCGTTGGGTCTGGGCGCCCCACAGTGCATCGGCGGGAACCTCGAGTTCACCCATGCTGTCGTGTACTTTGCGGCTGGACTTGTCGCTCATATCCTGCTGGTCTCCATGAGGGCCAATCAAAGGGCCTGTAGTGTATGATTCGCGCTTTGCGCGGCGTAGTGTACTCAATCGACATGGATCTCACGAGACTCAAGGCACTCTCTCCGGCAGACGGTCGTTACGCCGACAGGTTGCAGCCTCTGCGCAATGTCTTCAGCGAGTACGGGCTTATCCGTCTCCGCGTACTGGTCGAAATCCGCTGGTTGCAATGGCTTGCCGACGAGAGTGCGGTACCGGAGATTGCCCCCCTGTCCCCGGTGATCAAAGACATGCTCAACCATATCGTCGATGACTTCTCCACAGAAGACGCCGTCCGGGTCAAGAAAATCGAAGCAACCACGAATCATGACGTGAAAGCGGTCGAATATTTTGTGCGTGAACGCATCGGAACCGGGAAGGACTCGCGAAACCTCTCCGATTTCATCCATTTCGCATGCACTTCGGAAGACATCAATAACCTCGCGTACGCCCTGATGCTGCGCACTGCCCGTGATGAATTGCTGGTTCCGCGGATGCGGGAGTTGATTGCACGTTTGCGTACTCTGGCCAACGAACATGCCGAAACCGTGATGATTTCCCGTACGCACGGCCAAACCGCCAGTCCGACGACCGCCGGCAAGGAATTTGCCAACACGCTGCATCGCCTGAATCGTGCACAGGAACAGTTCTCGCGAGTTTCCGTGCTCGGAAAATTCAATGGCGCGGTGGGTAATTTCAATGCGCATGTGGCTGCCTATCCCGATGCCGACTGGCCGTCGATCACTACTGCATTCGTCGAATCGCTCGGGCTGGAATGCAACCTGCACACCACGCAAATCGAGCCGCACGACTGGACTGCCGAATACTGTCATGCCCTGATGCGGTTCAATACCGTCCTGATCGACCTGTGTCGAGATATCTGGGGATACATATCGCTCGGTTATTTCACCCAGCGCATCGCGATAGACGAGGTCGGGTCCTCGACCATGCCGCACAAGGTCAACCCGATCGATTTCGAGAATGCAGAAGGCAACCTGGGTATGGCGAATGCGCTGCTCGATCATTTTGCCATGAAACTCCCGATATCCCGGTGGCAACGCGACCTGACCGATTCCACCGTGCAGCGGAACTTTGGTCTGGCAGTCGGCTATATTGTGATCGCCACGCATTCGCTGCTTGCGGGACTCGGCAAACTGCAGGCAAATCCGCAGGCCATGCGTCGGGACGTCGACACAAGCTGGGAAGTGCTCGGTGAGGCAATTCAGACTGTCATGCGCCGCCACGGAGTCGCGGATCCGTACGAAAAACTGAAGGTGCTCACGCGGGGAAAAACAGTGACCCGCGAGCTGTTGCATGCCTTCATCGAGAAACTCGATGTCCCTGATGAAGCAAAAACGCGGCTGCTCGCGCTCACGCCATCGACTTATACAGGCCTCGCAGTGAGTCTCGCCCGGCGAAATTCCTGAGAGCCTGGCAGTAATCGCACTTGAGATTTCCGCCGGCACTCGATCCGGACCGTTTTCTGGCCGGGTACTGGCAAAAAGCTCCATTGTTCCTTCCGGCTGCCGTCGATGTGCCCGTTCCTGTTCTGAGCCCCGATGAACTCGCGTGGCTTGCTACACTACCCGATGTCGAGTCGCGGTTGATCCACACGGACGAAGTCAGCAGCGATCGCCGCTATCGCGTCCAGCATGGTCCGTTTGACGATAAGACCCTGATGCAGTTGCCGGACTGCAACTGGACACTGCTCGTTCAGGACGTGGATAAGCATCTGCCGGATTTTCGTGAATACTTTGCGCAGGTGCCCTTCATACCGGACTGGCGCATGGACGACCTCATGGTGAGTTTCGCGGCGCCGGGTGGAAGTGTCGGCCCGCATCTGGATCAGTACGATGTCTTTCTCTGTCAGGGCGACGGAACACGCAACTGGCGGCTCACCTCGGCGAGCCGTGCCGCAGCCTGCACCGGTCATGCAGAATTGTCACTGCTGCAGCCGTTTGATGCCGAAGAGGAATATCGGGCGCAGGTGACGGATGTCCTTTACCTGCCTCCTGGAGTGCCGCACTGGGGCGTCGCTCAAGATCGCTGCATGACTTACTCCATTGGCATGCGGGCTCCGCAACTGTCAGAGCTGGTGGCGACATACAGGAGACTTTTCCCCGCACGCCAGCTTGCAGACTACTCGCCGCAGGAACATTCGGCTTTCTATCAGGACCCGGACCTATCGCCGGACGAGGCGGCACCCGGCCTGATCAGCGCGCGTGCGTTGCAAAGGGCAATGGTTTTATTTCGGCCGGTCGGGCGGCCGGAGGCCGATGAACTTGCCATGGCATTCGGATCCCTTGTAACCGACCCGAAAGCCTGGCTTGCTCCCGAGCGAATCTCCGCCAAATCCGCGCGCAGGTTGCTTGCCGGCCTGCGCGACCGCGATACCCTTCCGCTGCATGGCATGGCGCGCATTGCCTACGTCGATCGCGGGCCCGGCAAAAAAACTGTTGCACGGCTATTCGCAAACGGATTCCAGTGCGTATTTGACACGGATCTTGTCGACCTGGTTGCCGAACTGTGCCGGAAGCGAATGTTGTCGTGTGACGATCTGGACAGCTTGCGGAAAGAAATTCGGGCACGCGAACTGCTCGAATGGCTCGCAAGTTGTGGTGCATTCGACCCGGGCGACGAATGAGAACCGTTCTCAGCCGGTTCATTTCTCGGAAAAACGTGACGTAGTTGGCACCCCCGCAGATTGACCGCCCGGTAACATTGCGAGACTCGCGGCGGCTGCGGGCACGCGCGGTCTACACCTCCGGACGCGGCGGTCGGCAGGGGCTGGCCCTGACTTCCTGGAATACCAACTCGGAAAAAAATGGAACAAGCTCGGGAAAAAGGTCGGCGCTGGGTCATCTCGTCACAAGAGGAAGCTCGTCGTGCAGTCATCGATGTCGCCAGCGTGGCGACACGCCGGATTTCCATCTACACGCATGACCTCGACCCGGGAATTTACGACGACCCTGATTTCCTGGAGATCGTGAAACATCTGGTGCTGTCGCAGACCTATGCGCGCATACGGGTGCTGATCGCCGACCCGACCCGGGCGATAAAGAATGGCAACGCATTTGTGCATCTCGGGAGGCGTCTCAACACCTACATCGAGTTTCG
Source organism: uncultured Woeseiaceae bacterium (assembly GCA_964465665.1). Lineage (GTDB taxonomy): Bacteria > Pseudomonadota > Gammaproteobacteria > Steroidobacterales > Woeseiaceae > JAKEGN01. The sequence goes on along the minus strand of CAYXKM010000199.1, from coordinate 7,280 downwards.
CCACGTTCGCCAGGACCTGCGGACCCACGCGGAGTCGTTCTGCATTGCCGACGAAACGGCCCTCGTCTATCGGCTGCAGGCCAGCCGCTGGGAAGGTATCGCCGACACGTTCGAACCCGCTGTCGCCCGCCTCTACGCAAAAATGTTTGACGAGATCTGGCTGGCCAGCGAAGTCGAAATTGAATTCCGCCAACTCGGCATCTGAATTCAGCACTCGTCCTGGCCGATACCCGTGTTACCCACCGACCTCACTGTATGTGCCGTCGTCGAACGGAACGAGAAATACCTGATTGTCGAGGAACGGTCATCGGGCGTCGTGGTAGTTACGCAGCCAGGCGGTCACATTGAAGCCGGCGAATCACCCGAGGATGCGGTGGTCCGCGAGACTATGGAAGAAAGCGGCTGCCGGATAAGCGTGACTGGTTTGTTGGGTGTGTACTTGTGGATACATCCGCAGACACGCCAGCAGTTTCTGCGGATCGTGTTCACCGCGGATCTGGTTACTGAAAATCAGAAGGCGAAACTCGACAATGGAATAAACGCCGTGCACTGGTACACAGTTGCCGATATCAAGCACCGAAAACGCGAATGCCGGTCACCCGTGGTCCTGAAATGCATCGATGACTACCTGGCCGGCAAGCGACAGCCAGCGTCTTTGCTGGCCGGCATGATGCCCGTGCAAAAGAACGTGGACGCCGTTCTGGCGCATGCCTGCCTGGTCTGACCACAGGGTCAAATTTTTCCTGTCGCCACCAGCGGTCCCGGATCGGTGCTAAAATCACCGACCCATGATCGAAAACAAGAACAATCTGGCCGGCCGGAAAATTATTGTCGCGGTCTCAGGCGGTGTCGATTCCGCCGTTGCCGCACTGCTGTTGAAGCAACAGGGTGCAGACGTACATGCACTGCACATGACCAACTGGGAAGACGATGAAGGCTACTGCACTGCCGCGCGCGATCTGCAGGATGCCCGGCAGGTTTGCGAGCAAATCGGAGTGCCCTTGCATCATGTAAATTTTGCAAGGGAATACCGTCAGAATGTATTCGAGCACTTCCTGAACGAGTATCGGAGCGGACGTACGCCGAATCCGGATGTACTCTGCAATCGCGAAATCAAGTTCGGCGAGTTTCGCCGCTACGCCAAGCGCCTCGGGGCGGAACTGATCGCTACCGGGCACTATGCCCGGGTGCGGATTGTCGACGGGCATGCTCAGCTTTTAAAGGCTGCTGACACGGCCAAGGACCAGAGCTATTTCCTGCACGCGGTCGGCGAGGACGCACTCCGGGAAACACTGTTCCCCCTGGGAGAAATGCAAAAATCGGAGGTGCGGGAAATTGCGCGCAACTTCGGCCTGCATGTCAGTGAGAAAAAAGACAGTACCGGCATATGCTTTATCGGCGAACGACCATTCCGTGAGTTTCTCGCCTCTTTTCTGCCATCCAGTTCGGGACCAATACGAACCGTGGATGGCACCACGATCGGTAAACATGACGGCCTCATGTTTTACACGATTGGCCAGCGTCAGGGTCTCGGCGTCGGCGGACGCCGGGATGCGGAAAACGCGCCCTGGTTCGTTGCCGCGAAGGACCTGCAAAACAATGCACTGATCGTCGTGCAGGGTGAGGACGAGCTTCTGTATTGCGATCACCTGGTGACCGGATCAGTGCACTGGATTGGTGATCCGCCGCCGATGTTGCTGCGCAAAGGTGCAATGCCCTGTGCAGCGAAAGTTCGGTATCGACAGGAGGATCAGGCCTGCCTGGTACGTCGGGCGGCGGACTCGAGCGTCGAAGTGCTGTTCGAACTGCGACAGCGCGCGGTGGCTCCTGGCCAGTATGCGGTCTTCTACGCAGGAGAGCATTGTCTTGGCGGCGCCGCCGTCCTGCGCCTGTTATCAAGCACCGACGCGCTGCGAGCTGCGGTGTAACCAGTTATAATGTCGGTCCGAGCCGGGGCTTGCCCCTGGCTCTCAATACCCGATACAACTCCCGGAGAGTGCATCATGACGGACAGCTTCGGCGCTCGTTCAACGCTTGAGGTTGACGGAAATCAGTACGAAATATTCAAACTGAAGGCAGTAACGGAAGGCCATGCCGGCCGTTTGCCCTTTTCGTTGAAGATACTGCTGGAGAACCTGCTGCGGCACGAGGACGGCCGCGACGTAACGCGCGGGAACATACTCGCGCTGGCGAACTGGGATCCGAAGGCAGAACCGAGTACCGAAATCTCCTTCACGCCGGCCCGCGTCATTCTGCAGGATTTCACCGGCGTACCGGCAGTTGTGGACCTCGCAGCCATGCGCGATGCGGTCGTCAAGCTCGGGGGCTCGGCCGACAGCATCAATCCCCTGTCGCCCGCGGAACTGGTGATCGATCACTCGGTACAGGTTGACAACTACGGTACTGCCCGCGCTCTCGACCTGAACAATAAAATCGAATTCAATCGTAACCGTGAACGTTATTCCTTTCTGCGCTGGGGCCAGGGCGCATTCAAAAACTTCCGCGTCGTCCCGCCGAACACCGGAATCGTGCACCAGGTCAATCTCGAGTACCTGAGCCGCGTGGTTTTCGATACTACCCGGGAGGGGGTCCGGCGGGCTTATCCGGATACGGTCGTGGGCACGGATTCGCATACGACCATGATCAATGGTCTTGGTGTCCTCGGCTGGGGAGTCGGCGGGATCGAAGCGGAAGCAGCCATGCTGGGACAGCCGATTACCATGCTGATTCCTCATGTCGTTGGTTTCAAGTTGACCGGTCAGCTGACCGAAGGCACTACCGCAACGGATCTTGTGCTGACCGTGACCCAAATGCTGCGCGCCAAAGGTGTCGTTGGGAAGTTCGTGGAGTTTTATGGCGATGGCCTCGCCCAGCTGCCGCTGGCGGATCGCGCGACCATCGGTAACATGTCGCCGGAATTCGGCAGTACCTGCGCAATCTTTCCGATTGATGGCGAAACTCTGCGATATCTCGAGTTATCCGGCCGCGACCGGGCACATATTCGCCTGATCGAGGCTTATGCCAAAGAGCAAGGCATGTGGCGTTATGACGGCCAGCCGGATGCGCTATACAGCGACTGGCTGGAACTCGACTTGGGCAGTGTGGAGCCCAGTCTTGCGGGACCGAAACGACCACAGGACCGGATAGCGCTCGGCGTTGCCGATACGGTTTTCCGCAAGCACCTGGAAACTGCCGTGGCCGGCCGCAAGTCCGGCGGGTCGGCAACAGTAACGCTGGACGGCAACAAGGCCGAAATTCGCGACGGATCCGTGCTGATCGCGGCGATCACCAGTTGCACCAACACCTCGAATCCTGCGGTAATGGTCGCGGCCGGGCTGCTGGCACGAAATGCCAGGGCGAAGGGACTGAAGTCCAAGCCTTGGGTCAAGACCAGCCTTGCCCCAGGGTCCAAGGTCGTGACCGACTACCTGGTCAAAGCCGAATTGCTCGATGACCTCGATGCGCTGGGTTTCTTCACGGTCGGCTACGGTTGCACGACATGCATTGGCAACTCCGGCCCGTTGCGCCCTGAAATTGCCGCTGCCGTGCAGCAAGCCGGCATCGTAGGCTGCAGCGTACTGTCCGGTAATCGAAACTTCGAGGGGCGCATTCATCCGCAGGTGCAAATGAATTTTCTGGCATCGCCTCCGCTGGTGGTTGCCTATGCGCTTGCCGGTACGATGGACATCAACCTCTACAAGGATGCGCTCGGCAAGGACAAGTCCGGCAAGCCGGTGTTCCTGAAGGACATCTGGCCGGGCCAAAAGGAAATCCAGGACGTCATCGCCCGCAGTATCGATTCCAGCATGTTCAAATCAAGTTATGCCGGTGTTTTCACTGGCGACAGTAACTGGAACAGTCTCGAGGTACCGAAGGGCGAGATCTACACATGGGACGAGGCATCGACCTACGTCAAGAACCCGCCCTATTTCGACGGCATGACCATTGAGACCAGGCCGGTGGAAGACATACGCGGTGCGAGAGTCCTGGCAGTGCTCGGCGATTCGGTGACGACCGATCACATCTCGCCGGCCGGCAGCATCGCCGCCGACAGTCCGGCCGCGAAGTATTTGCAGACGCAGGGTGTGAAGCCTGTGGATTTCAACTCATACGGCTCGCGGCGCGGCAATCACGAAGTCATGATGCGCGGCACCTTTGCCAATATCCGGCTGCGCAATCGCCTCGCCCCGGGCACGGAAGGCGGCTGGACCCGACACCAGCCGAGCGACGAGTTGCTGTCGATTTACGACGCCTCGCTGAAATATCAGCAAACCGGCACACCGCTGATCATTCTTGCCGGCAACGAATACGGTGCCGGGTCGTCTCGCGACTGGGCGGCGAAAGGAACCGCTCTTCTGGGTGTCAGGGCGGTCCTCGCAAAGAGCTTCGAGCGGATACACCGATCAAACCTCATAGGCATGGGAGTTCTGCCGCTGGAGTTCCGTGCGGGTGAAAGCGCGGAGTCGCTCGGATTGACCGGCAAGGAGAGCTTCGATGTCCGCGGACAGGCCGATCCGGCGGCCCGCGTTGTCAAAGTCACGGCGACAGCCGACGGGGGCAAACCAGTCTCGTTTGACGCCATCGTGCGCATCGACACGCCGAAGGAACGCGACTATTACGAACACGGCGGTATTCTGCACTATGTGCTGAGGCAACTCGCCACAGCGAGGAAAGCAGCCTGATGACGACGAGCTTCCGACAGAAACTGAGTCCCGGTGCCTGGCAAAGGTCCAGGCAGGTTTTTCTGTACGCAGCAGCCGTGATCATCGTGCTGCAACTCGGTTTCGGCTGGTACTGGTCCCGGGAGCCGGAGATCTTCTGGGTTGCCGAAAATGCCAATGGTGAACGGGTCGTAGTCGGTTATCCGACCACGGACACGTTGCTGAGGGTCGCCGAACACCTTCTGGAGAAACCCGGCGGTTATCTGACCAATGACGTAACCCCGCCCAGTGTGTTTCTGGATAATATGCCGAACTGGGAGTTCGGAGTGCTCCAACAGATTCGTGACCTTGCACGCGTTATTCGCAACGATCACAGCCGCAGCCAGTCCCAGTCGAGGGAGGATCCGGACATCGCGATTGCGGAGCCGCGGTTCTTCATAGACAACAACTCCTGGGTTTTTCCGCGTACGGAGTCCGAGTATCGCGGCGCCATCGAGGGATTCCGCCGTTACCGTGACCGCCTGTCGGGGATCGGCGAGCCGGAAGCACAGTTCTACGCACGCGCGGACAATCTTCGGGAATGGCTCGCGCAGGTGGAGAAACGGCTAGGCAGTCTGAGCAGGCGGCTCGGCGACAGCGTTGCGACCACGGTCATCAACACCGATCTCGCCGGCGATCCTTCGGCAACTGCGAGCACGACATTGCAGGACAACGTGTCCGTGCGGACATCCTGGTTCGAGATCGATGACGTCTTTTTTGAAGCCCGCGGCACCTCTTTCGCGCTGGTTCACTTTTTTCGTGCCGCTGAATTCGACTTTGCACAAGTACTGGAAGACAAGAACGCGCGTGCCAGTGTCAGACAGATCATTCGCGAACTCGAAGCGAGTTTGCAGCCGCTGCGTTCGCCGCTGGTGTTGAACGGAGGAGGATTCGGCCTTTTCGCCAATCACTCGCTTGTCATGGCCAACTACATGGCGCGCGCCAACGCGGCCGTAATCAACCTGCGTGAGCTCCTCGACCAGGGTTAGTATTTAACATTAGCTATTCCCTATAACCCAATGTAAATACTTAATATAGTCCTACCCATCCGGGCACTTCCTGCCAGCACTCGCCCAGTTCCCGATCGAGTTGCCGGTAGTCCGGCTCGAACTCGCCTACGAGCTTCCAGAACCGCTTCGAATGGTTCATGTGACGACCGTGGCAAAGCTCGTGAAGCATCAGGTAACGAACTACGGTCGGCCGCAGGAACAGCAGACAGAGGTTAAGGCTGATGGTCCCGGTCGAGCTGCGGCTGCCCCAGCAAGTGCGTTGGGCACGAATGTGCATCGCGTCGAACGCGTGGCCGGTGAGGCGCGACAATGCCAGCAACTGCGACGCAAATTCCTGCCGCGCCACTGCCGCAAGCCAGCGTTTGAGAGCCCCAAGGCACAACCCGTGGTCTGAGGTGTTGCCACTCAATGTCAGGACAGAGCCTGACTGCCGGTAACGAACGCTTGCGCAGGACCGTGCACGAAAGTATTGCACGCGCACCGATCTTGCTATCGCCGGCAAGTCGATGCGAGCCGGCAGCGAATACGAATCCGTCGTATGCCGGGAGGCAAACGACTCGCGGGCTTTCCGGATCCAGTCGCGATTTTCGGCAACAAACTGTTCGACGTCTCGCGCACGGGTTCTCCGGGGAACGATAACCTCGACTTTCCCGCGAGGATAGACCTTGATAGAGAGGCGGCGTGCCCTTTTGCTTTCGCGAATGGCGAGGGACGGCGCGCCGCCGGGTTTGTCCGGTTCCGGCTGATCCGTTGGAAAAAGCGCTATCTGACGGGCCGTGTCCTGCACGGCCCCTATCTTACGGTCGATCGCCGCTAAAGCGAACAGCGTCGTCGAGACTCATTACACCGGATACCCCCCCGACGCTCGCGGTGTCATGAATAAAGAGTTCTACCTTGCGTTCCACTCGGATCTGTCCCCCGACGATCGAGCCGGGACCGATGACGACGGTCGGATCGCGCTGATCTTTCGAATTCCATCCGGAGGGCTTCTCGACAATCAGGTCACCCTTCAGTTCGGATTTTTCCATTAGCCACACATCGCCGTTAACCGTCGACAGATCACCGCCGATGTTCGAACCCGAGATCTGAAACTCGCCATTGACGTTGCTGACGTCCTTGCTTACCCGGGCACCGGACTCCATGGAAATGCGGCCGTTCACGACCGAAACTTCGCCATCGATGACCGCGTCGTTGCCGATGCGGATGCTGCCGTTCACACCGTTGATGTCGGCAGTTACCGTTTTCGAACCGACGCGAATACTGCCATTGACCGTCTGCAGGTCCGCGACCCTGGCGTCGTCATCGACGCGGATCGCGCCATTCACGGTTTCCAGCGCCCCGGTCACGGTCGCGTTCCGACCGACCGTAATACTGCCGTTGACCGATGACTGGCCGCCGCTTTCGCTACCGTCTTCGATCGTAATGCTTTTGTTGATGCTCCAGGCCAGCGCCGGCGATGCCAGCGCCAACGCCAGCAGTCCTGACATCAGCAATTTCGTCGTTGTCATGCCATACATTGCCCTTACCCTCGGTGCATAGTCCAACAGCCCAGTTTGTTCTTGGATACCGC